>JAHFQV010000128.1 GCA_023259175.1 Oxalobacteraceae bacterium
TCTCCCACACCTCTCTTCGCACTAACCACATCATCGTATTAATTTTCGACCACATTTTTTTTGAACTCAAATCAACGGCTTTCATACATAGGCTCCTTTCATCATGGCGACGAATAATTCACTGATGCTAGTGAGACGAACATCGCCATATTCTTGTAATTTTTCGCGTGCGACACCATCAAACAGCATCGCAGTTTTACCGAACAAACTGCGTTGCGAAAGTGGACCTAATGCTTGCGCTTGCGCTTGATGTTCTGCGGTGGTTTGAAGTTCAAGAAAGCGCTCACCGATTTCGTCCATACTGGCGCTGAGGATAATTTCACCTTCACGTAAAAAGATCACGTCAGACAAAATAGATTCAACTTCTTCCACCTGATGGGTGGTAATGATGATGGTTTTATTTTCGTCAAAATAGTCTTCCAGTAAATTCTGGTAAAACATTTTGCGATACATAATATCGAGCCCCAAAGTCGGCTCATCCAAGATTAAGAGCTTGGCATTGATCGCCATGATCAAGGCCAAATGGAGTTGCACCACCATCCCCTTGGACATTGCACTCACTTGCATATTGAGACTAATTTTCGTTTTAGCGAGATAAGCCTCAGCTTTGGCCCGCTCAAAACGTGGATGCACGCCTTCGACAAAAGCCAAGGCTTGATGCACTTTCAACCAACGCGGCAAAATCGCCACGTCCGCAATAAAACTCACTTGCTGCATCAAAGCAGCACGGTCGTTTTGGGGATTCAAACCCATGACACTAAGTTCACCATCGAAATTACTCAGGCCTAAAATAGCTTGCAAGGTCGTGGTTTTACCCGAGCCATTAGGTCCAATTAAGCCGACAATACGGCCAGGACCTATGCTTAGATTTAAGCCTTTGAGCACTTGCTTTTTTCCGTAATTTTTTGCGAGCGACTGAGCGCTAATGATAGGATTCATTTTTTACTCCTTCCCTTTCTTTGCTTTTTGATGAGTCGATTTTGGCGACTCAAATAGCTGCTTCAAATCCAATCCCAATTGTTCTATCCGTGCCAAGACTTGCGGCCATTCTTCGTGAACAAAACGTTCGCGTTCACTGGCAAGTAATAGTTGGCTTGCGCCTTCGCTCACATACATACCTAAACCTCTCCTTTTTTCCACGAAATTTTCATCCACCAATTCTTGATAAGCGCGCGAAACGGTAATCGGATTAATTTGAAAATCTGCGGCCACCTGGCGCACCGAAGGCAAGGCATCACCCTCTTTCAAACTACCGTCCAAAATCATCGCGATCACCTTCTCTTTTAGCTGCCGATAAATCGGCGCGCTATCATTCCATATCGTCGTCACTCTTCATGCCCTCCTTAGGATGCCTACCCCTCACAGAGAAGCCACCACACGAATTTATGCGCTCACCACGCCAGTGCAGAGGTCCCTCACAGTGTCAGCAAACACTAGGCCAACGATCGTCTGGCATTTACTAGTGAACCACTGTTGTAGTGAACTATAACACTACAACAAAGCCAAGCGCAAATGTTTTTTAAAAAAATTGATGGTCTTGAATTTCCAAACGCAAATTCCACCGCAGCGCGCCCTGCGCCGCCACTAAAACTGGCTAGTCGCAGCCACCCACAAAGCGTTAGAATGCGCCTTTCATCCAAAAAAACGACATCCAAGGAGAAATGAGTGAAAGCCAGTACCCAACTAAAACGATGGTCGGTCGGTCTCACGTTGAGCTGTATGACAAGTCTCAGCACCGCCACCGAAACCCAGCAAGCCCCATCACGCGGCTTCACGGTTGAAGATATGGTGAGCATGGATAGAATAATGCACCCCGTCCTTTCGCCGAATGGAAGCGACTTGGTCTACAGCGTGCGCACGACTGATTTAGCAAAAAATAAGGGCCGCTTCGATTTATGGAGCAATCATCTACGTGATGCCAATCCCACGCCAAGAAAATTAAGCAATGTGGCCAGCAATAACGAAGGCAATAACTCCGGTGTTGCATGGAATAGCACAGGCGATGCGATTTATTTTATTTCAACGCGCAGTGGCAGCGGCCAAGTTTGGCGTATGAATTTCGCTGATGGTACGACCACACAGGTGACGAATTTGCCGCTGGATGTCGAGAGCTTTAAAGTATCTCCTGATGAGAAACGCATCGCGATGTCGATCGAAGTATTTCGTGATTGCGGCGATTTAATTTGCACAAAAAATCGTCTAGATGCGAAATCAAAAAATCTGGCCAGCGGTCGAATTCATGACAAACTTTTTATTCGTCATTGGGACACTTGGGCCGATGGTCGCCGTAACGTTTTATTTTCCGCTGAGCTCAATGCACAGCATCTTGCTAGCGACCAAGCGACCAATCTCTCGGGTAGCTTAGAAGCCGACGTGCACTCTAAACCGGATGGCGATGAAGAGGATTATAGTTTTACACCGGATGGCAAAACGCTGATTTTTTCCGCCCGAGTTGCAGGCAAAAACGAGTCTTGGTCAACCAATTTTGATTTATACGAAGTCGCCGCAGTCGGTGGTACAGCACCACGCAATTTAACGGCAGACAATAAAGCTTGGGATGCCAAGCCCAGCATTTCGCCCGATGGTCAGTCCTTGGCCTACTTAGCCATGAAGCGCCCCGGTTTTGAAGCGGATCGCTTTCAAATCATGCTCATGAATATCAAGACAGGACAAAAACGCACTCTTGCAGAAAGCTGGGATCGTTCCGCAACCGGATTGCGTTGGGCGAAAGATGGCAAGACGCTCTACACCACGGCCTTCGATCTAGGTCAATTAAAACTCTTTCGTGTTAACGTCGCTAACGGCAAGGTCGAGGCCTTGAGCGATCAAGGTTCGGTCGCTGGCTTTGACGTGCAAAACGAAATGATGGTCATCGCAAAGGCTGATTTGGGCTCGAGTGCGCAATTATTCTATCGCCCGACCAACGCGCAATCGAACAGCAAATGGGAACATGTCGCCCCTACCAGTGCCGCTTTAGCAGAAGTTAAATTCGGTAAATATCAACAATTTAGCTTTAAAGGTGCGAAAGGTGAGACCGTATATGGATACGCGATGAAGCCTTGGAATGCCAAAGAAGGTGAACAATATCCGGTCGCTTTCATCGTCCACGGCGGCCCACAAAGTAGCTTCGCCAATAACTGGAGCTACCGCTGGAATCCGCAAGTTTATGCCGGCGCCGGTTATGCGGTGGTCTTCATCGACTTTCACGGCTCTATCGGTTACGGGCAAAAATTTACCGACTCCATCAGCCAAGATTGGGGTGGCAAACCTTTGCAAGATTTACGTCTGGGCTGGGCCGCGGCGACCCAACAATTTAGCTGGCTCAACAAAGATAAGGCCTGCGCACTCGGCGCTTCGTATGGTGGTTATATGATGAACTGGATCGCGGGCAATTGGAACGATGGTTTCAAATGCATCGTCAACCACGCCGGTGTATTCGATACCCGCTCCATGTATTATGCAACGGAGGAGCTTTGGTTTAACGAGTGGGAAAATGGCGGAACGTATTTCGATGTCCCCGCCAAACATGAAAAATTCAATCCGGTTTTGCACGTTAAAAAGTGGAAGACACCGATGTTAGTGACGCAAGGTGAAATGGATTTCCGCATCCCTAGCACACAGTCCTTCGGTGCATTCACGGCCTTGCAACGCCAAGGAATCGACAGCCAACTTTTGACTTTCCCCGACGAAAATCACCACATCTTAAAACCGGCCAATTCCTTGTTATGGCACCACACGGTCTTAGACTGGATGGCGAAGTATTTGAAGTAAGGAATTTGAAGTAAAGATAGTGATGCGAGGCCTTGAAACTAAGGCCTCGCATTGCAAGTCACCACTACTGCATCAGGACTTTATTCTGCGCATCCAACCACACTTTAAGCGGCGCGAAATAATCTAAAATCGCCGAAGCATCTAACTGATCTTCACCCGACACCGCTTTCAAAGCTTCGTTCCAAGGGCGGCTCGCCCCCATTTCCAGCATTGCTTGGAATTTCTTTCCTGCTGCTTTATTTTGGTAAATCGAACAGCGATTCAGAGGTCCAACATAGCCCGCTTCGCGGCACAAGGCGCGATGCAATTGGAACTGTAAAATCGTCGCGATGAAATAGCGAGAGTACGGTGTATCCGAAGCCACATGATACTTCGCACCAGCATCAAAACCATTGTCCTGCGCAGCGGCTGGACGTTTTACTGCTTGATATTTCTCCCGCAATTCCCACCACACTTTATCGTAGTCTTTCGGTTTAACTTCACCCGCATACACTTTCCAACGCCATTGATCGACTAAATAGGCGAAGGGTAAAAACGCGACTTTTTGCAAAGCACGATCTAGCAAAACACCCACGTCTTGCGATGGATCAGGCACTTGCTCCAACAAGCCCAATTGATGCAAATAATTCGGTGTCACTGAAAGCGCAACGGTATCACCGATCGCCTCGTGGAAGCCATCGTTTGCACCGCCTTTAAACAGTAAAGGTTGCTTGCGATAAGCGAGATCGTAGTAGATATGGCCGAGCTCATGATGAATCACAAGAAAATCTTCAGTCGTTGGATTGATACACATCTTGATGCGTACATCCATCAAATTATCCAAATCCCAAGCAGAGGCATGACAGACCACTTCACGATCACGCGGCTTGGTGAGTTGCGATTTTTCCCAAAAGCTTTTAGGTAAAGTTTCCATCCCTAGCGAAGTATAAAAATTCTCGGCATAACGAACCATGCCTTTCGCGTCCACTTGCTTTTGCTTGAGCGTATCGGTAATGTCAACGCTTGCCGTCGTCGCTTGTGGTTTAACGATGGGGTATAAATTTTCCCAGGACTGGCTCCACATATTGCCGAACAAATGTGCGGGAATCGGGCCTGCATCTGGCACTTCATTCTTACCATAAGTTTGCTGCAATTTCAGGCGTACATATTGATGCAGCGAGTCATACAAAGGCTTCACTTGCTGCCACAAACGCTCGGTTTCCGCAGCAAAAGCCTCAGGTGGCATATCGTATTGCGAACGCCACAAAGCACCCGTATCGGCAAAACCCATACCGCGCGCGCCTTTGTTCGAAACCTCGACATACTTGGCGTAACTCTCTTTGTAATTAGCCGATTGTTGATGCCAACCCAGCCAAGCGTCCTTCATTTCGGCAGGATTACGGCTCTTGGCCAATATCGCTTCTAACTGCCCCAAATTAAGGCAAGAAGATTCATCACCCGGCGTGCGACAATATTTTCCTTTGCCGTAAGCACCATTCATTTGCACAGACAAACGGGTGTAATCTTCGCGATCTTGATCATCGCTGAGGCTCAAACTCAATTGCAATAGCTTGAGCTTACGCTGGCTATCTGCCGACAATTTAACATGATTAAAACGCCGGGCGGCAATCGCGATTTCACCAGAAGCGGCCAGTGCCGCCTCGTTTGCTTGCGCCGCAATGGCTTCCGTATCATCCGTAATATGCGTCTCATAAACCCAAGCAGCGCGTTGCGCCGAAAGTCCCAATTTATCTAAACGTGCTTCGGAAGTTTGAATAAATTTTTCAGCCTCCGCAACGCTGGGCAGCGCTTTTTTCGTCGAGGCGAGCGCGAAGTGACTTTGCCCCATGAAAGCGATGGCCATCAATGCGGCCACCATTTTTGTAGTTTGAAACATGTTTTTACCTCTAAGCAAGGATGACAACGATGAAAAAAATGGAAGTCTACTCCTTTCCGTATCAAGATCAATCAAAAATCTGCTGATCTTGCTGCGACGATACACTACGCGCCAAAAACACCTCCGTTCACACCTGCCCTGAACCATTGATCGCATTTTCTTCCCGTCGATAAATAAAGCATTTAAGCTTTCTTCACCTGTCAGTGATAGCCTTAGCGTTATAACGATATAGCGTTACAATGCGGTTCGCTGGGCGAACTAACCTAATCAAAAAATATGCTTAAGCTTTCAAAATTATTCAACAGCCGCCCCATTTCCAAGTCGATGAAACATATCGGGTATTTGATATTGATCAATACCACCGTTGCGCTCTACCTCACTTACGGATTGAATTCGGGACAAAAATTTGGAGCGAATTGGGTGTTTTCAATGTTGATCGGCACCAGCATCAACCTCTCAATTGCATTTTTCCGATGGCTAATTTGGCGCGATGCCAAGCCCCACCACTTAGCCTTCCTCATCCTTTGCGTACTGGCCGCACCCATCGGCTATTACTTCGGTGGCGCCATTGGTCTTGCGATTTATGGCTACCAAGTACACGCCATCTTTTCGATTTCCAGTTATGGCAATCAATTTGCAACCATCCTAATCAGTTTAATCGCCGGCTTTTTTTTCTGGAATCAAACAAAGATCGCCGAACTACAAGCCCAACAAGAAAAAGAGAAAGCCCGTAGTGCCGCAGTAGAACGCGCCGCAGTTCAAGCCCAATTGCAATTGCTACAGGCGCAGATTGAACCTCATATGTTATTTAATACTCTGGCCAATTTACAGGGCTTAATCGCAATTGATGTCGACCGCGCTCAACATATGTTGGAACAGTTAATACGCTATTTGCGCGCCACACTGAGTTCTTCACGCTTAGAGCAAACCAAACTCGAAAACGAATTTGAATTGATACACGCCTACCTCGAATTACTCACGATTCGAATGGGAAAACGCTTGCGCTACCAAATCGATTTACCCACAGAATTGCGGCAGCATTCAATCCCGCCTATGCTATTGCAACCCTTGGTTGAAAACGCGATTAAGCATGGTTTGGAACCCAAGGTCGAAGGGGGTGAAATCCATGTCTCTGCCAACATCGAAGCCCCATTTTTACACATACGCATTAGCGATACGGGCTTGGGTTTAGGTGCGCACTACGATGAAAACAAAACCCACCCCCAACACCACAGTCATGTCGGCAACGCCAATATCCGTGAACGTTTAAATGCACTCTATGGCGACATGGCGCGGCTCCATTTGGAACAAAATCCTGAGATGGGTGTCACAGCTCACCTCTACCTGCCTTTAGCGCAAAACCAAATGCAATAGAATGCAATTGAACGCAATAAATTAACCGAGATGAGCATGAAAAAAATCCGCGCACTGATTGCCGAAGACGAAGAAATTCTCTCTTTAACCCTGATTAAATCCTTAGAACGTCTATGGCCTGAGCTAGACATTTGCGCTGTAGCGCAAAATGGCATCGAAGCGGTAGATGCCGCTTTAAAGCATCAGCCAGACATCATTTTTTTGGACATACAAATGCCGGGGAAAACCGGCTTAGAAGTCGCCGAAGAACTCGCTGACGAATGGCCGGACGAAAAGACTTTCCCTGCGATCGTGTTTGTGACGGCCTATGACGAATATGCGGTACAAGCATTTGAACGCCAAGCTTTTGATTATCTACTCAAACCCATTAACGACCAGCGCTTATCAAAAACCCTCACGCGCTTGCAAAGAAAAATCGAAGATAAAAGCGAAGACAAGCAAGGTTTTGAGCATTTGATCGCCCAACTTTCACAATTCAAACAAGCCGTCGATAGCGCACCTGGACAAACACCGGTCGAACGTTTGAGCATGATACGCGCCGCAGTGGGCAACCAAATTCACCTCGTCCCCATCGAAGATGTTCTCTATTTTGAAGCAACCGACAAATACATCAACGTCGCCACCGCCGATAAATCCTACTTGATACGGGTGAGTCTGCGCGAACTCTTACCACAACTTGATCCTAGCAATTTTTGGCAAGTACACCGCAGCTACATCGTCAATACCCGCCATCTACAAACGGCGCATAAAGATGAATCTGGAAAAATCAGCCTACAACTAAAATCCTGCAAACAAAAAATACAGGTGAGCCGCGTTTATGCGCATTTGTTTAAGCAAATGTAGTTCTAGCGCTGATTAGGCGAAATTGTCTTAATCAGCGCGGCAAAGCTAGCATGCTTTTCCAAGTCCACTGGGCGATGTTTAGGCGTAGCGGAAGCAGGATAGTGCGCAAGAAAATTATCCGCTTTCCAGTTACGCACTGGTCTGACTGGACGAAGGCAAAAACCACCACCACAATTGGGACAAACGTTCTCCAACGCAGTCACACAATCGCGGCAGAAAGTGCATTCAAAACTGCAAATCATGGCCTCGCCGGAATCTGGCGCTAAGTCCTTCGCACAGTGTTCGCAAATGGGTCGTAATTCGAGCATGATGTTCTCCCTATTTCCTTAAGGTTTGATGTACACAAAACCTTCCTGAAACTGCAAGCGACTCACTTCTGCCACGCCCGATGGCACAACGCTCGCTTCGGGTAACACTTTAGAGCGATCTATTTTTCGTCCGACCAAGGTGTTATTACAAACGCGAAAACCAACACCGCGTGCCGCTAATTCTTGTACATTGATGTCATAGGGATTGCCGTTTTTGTCTTGTGCGCCTTCCAACAAAAAATCGATCCCTGCACCATGCGTCACCACCACAATTTTCGCTTTCGGGCTCTGTTCAAGATGGTTACGGATATTGCGTAGCGCTTGTGAGGCGATGCTGGCGTCCGTAATGTGATAGACGACTTTTTCTTCACGCTCAGCAGCGCATGAAAAAGTACTGAGCAAAAATGCGAAACTCAAGGCAAGCGCCTGTATCCAATTTCTAATGTTCATGTTTGTCCTTCAAAGTTTGTAGATTTTCTTTTTCCATCAATAAATACGTTGCATAGGCATTCAAACGATTGGCTTCTAAAAATGCAGGAAGCTCGCGATAATCTGCCCAGTCCGTCTGCTGATAGGCTTCATCAAAGCTCATCAGCTCTTGTACTGCCGCGCCCATTTTCTCACGTAAATAACGCAAATAATTGCGCGTGAATACGATATCCTTGGCGACCTTGTCCGATGCCCCACCATGCCCTGGTATCGCGATACGTGCATCGATTTTCAACATCGCATCTAATTCGCTTAACCACGCTGCACTATCAGCGCTTCCCACAAACGGAAT
>JAHFQV010000129.1 GCA_023259175.1 Oxalobacteraceae bacterium
GGACGCTGGCGGCAATCACATGACTGGTACCATCTTGATGTTGCAAGCCTTCTCCAGCCAGGGTGGTACGACCCGCAGTTGCGCCGATCAAGAAGCCGCGGGTACGTTGATCCGCAGCCGCCCAAATCAAATCGCCGATACGTTGGAAACCGAACATAGAGTAGTAGATATACATGGGCAGCATCGGTACCCCATGCGTACTATACGAAGTACCCGCCGCAATCCAGGACGATACTGCGCCGGCTTCGCTGATGCCCTCTTCGAGAATTTGGCCGTCGGCCGACTCTTTGTAATACAACATAGAGTTGGCATCTTCTGGTTCATACAACTGTCCCTGCCAAGAGTAGATGCCAATTTGGCGGAACAAATTGGCCATCCCAAAAGTACGCGCTTCATCCGCGACAATAGGCACGATGCGTGGTCCTAATTCTTTATCCTTCAATAGCGTACCCAACATACGAACAAACGCCATCGTAGTGGACATTTCTTTGCCATCGGAGTGCACAGCAAACTGCGCAAAATCCTGTAAGGCAGGAACCGGTATCGAGGGAGCGCTGCGTTGGCGTGCTGGTAAATAGCCACCCAGCGCCGCCCGCCGCGCATGCAGATATTGCATTTCCCGGCTATCGTCCGCTGGTTTTAAGAAACGTACTTCACGTACATCCTCATCCGTCAATGGTAATTTAAAACGATCACGGAAGGCTTGCAATGCATCTTCATCGAGTTTTTTCTGTTGGTGGGTCGTCATCTTCCCTTGACCCCAAGTGCCCATGCCATAACCCTTTTTAGTCATTGCAAGGATGACCGTCGGTTGCCCCTTATGCGCCAAGGCGGCAGCATAGGCGGCATAAATTTTTACCGGATCATGACCACCGCGCCGTAAGCGATCGATCTCGTCATCGGATAAATGCGCCACCACCTCTTTCAAGGCCGGGTGTTTATTAAAGAAGTGTTCGCGATTGGTACGTCCATCCACAGCCGCTAAGGTTTGGTATTCACCATCGACCGTCGCATGCAAATGCTGCAATAACACGCCCTCCTGATCACGTGCGAACAGACCATCCCAATCCGAGCCCCACATGACTTTGATGACATTCCAACCGGCGCCGCGGAACAGACCTTCCAATTCCTGAATGATTTGACCGTTACCCCGCACCGGGCCATCCAGACGCTGCAAATTACAGTTGATGATGAAACTCAAGTTATCGAGCTTTTCACGCGCTGCCAAGCCTAAAGCCGCAATCGATTCCGGCTCATCCATTTCACCGTCGCCAAACACACCCCAAATATGGCGATCACTAGCGGGCAATAATCCACGATTTTCCATATAGCGCAGGAAGCGCGCTTGGTAAATCGAATTGATCGGACCCAAGCCCATAGAACCGGTGGGAAATTGCCAAAAATCAGGCATCAACCACGGATGCGGATAAGAGCACAAACCTTTACCGCCGGTTTCCTGACGATAATTATCAATACGTTCTTCCGGTAAGCGTCCTTCCAGATAAGCACGGGCGTAAACGCCGGGGGCGGAATGCGGTTGGAAATACACCAAATCCCCCATTTGCTCGCCATAACTGGCGCGGAAAAAGTGGTTGTAACCCACTTCAAACAAATCCGCCGCCGAGGCATAGCTGGCAATATGGCCGCCCAATTCGCCATACGCGCGGTTGGCGCGCACCACCATTGCCAGTGCGTTCCAGCGCACCATAGAGCTGATACTGTCTTCCGTCGCTAAGTCACCCGGATAACTAGGCTGGCTTGCCACCGGTATCGTATTCCAATACGGTGTGTTGACCGGCACATTGGTGGCCAAGCCCATCATCGGTGCCGCTTTGAGTAATTGTTGCAGTAAGAAGAGTCCACGCTCTTTACCGGCTTCACGCACGACGCCCTGGATTGATTCCAGCCATTCTTGGGTTTCTTGTGGGTCGGTATCGAGTTCCCCTTTTGAAATAGTGCTGCTGATGCGTTCTTGAATTTTGCTAATGTCGTTCATGGCATTCATATCGATTCCAATATTTTCTGAGATTGCTGATGTTCAAAATGTTGTTGCATGGTGTGCTTGTGATCATCGCTGCTTGCAGCGTGCACACTGTCTAAAGCTTGTTGAATGTCTGCCAGAATATCGTCGATATCCTCTAGCCCGGCGGACAGTCGTACTAGCCCATCACTGATCTGATGGGCCTGTCGTTGTTCTGGTGTGTAGGTAGAGTGCGTCATACTGGCCGGATGCTGGGCCAAGGTTTCCGCATCGCCTAAACTCACGGCACGGGTGACTAATTGCATCGCATTGAGCGCGCGCTTGCCAGCCTCGATACCGCCTTTTAATTCAAAGGCGATCATGCCGCCCATGCGCTTCATTTGGCGCTGCGCCAATTCTCTTTGCGGAAACGATGCCAGCCCCGGGTAATACACCCGCTCTACCGCTGGATGCGCTTCTAATAATTCAGCGATGGCTTGCGCGTTTTCACAATGTCTTTCCATACGCAAGGCCAAGGTTTTTAAACCACGCATAATCAGATGGGCATCCATCGGTGACATCACCGCACCGGTCATATCTTTCAATCCATAGAGTCGCACATGCAGTGCCAGCTCGGCATCTTTAAAAATCGCCGCGCCCGCCGTGAGGTCACCATGTCCACCGAGATATTTGGTGGCAGAGTGCACCACCACGTCCGCGCCAAGCAAGAGGGGGTTTTGCAAATACGGGCTGCAATAAGTATTGTCGACCACCACTTTCGCGTTGTAACGCTGCGCAATCTCGCATACCGCAGCAATGTCCACCAAACGCATATTCGGATTGGATGGACTCTCGAAATACACCACTCGGGTATTTTCTTGCATCGCTGCTGCTAAATTAGCTGGATCGGTCATGTCAATAAAGCGCACATTGACACCAAATTTACCGATGCCTTGCGACAGGAACGCGAAGGTACAGCCATACAGGGTTTGATCAACGATGATGTCGTCACCTGGCGTTAACATGGACCACAAAGTCGCTGTAATTGCCCCCATACCCGAACCAAAAACCACCGCAGCACTACCGCCTTCTAAACTAGCCAGTCGCCCTTCCAGTAGATTCAGTGTGGGATTGGCGATCCGCGTATAAAAGTAACCGTTCGCCACGCCGGCAAAACAATCTCCACCATACTCGACACTGGAAAATGAAAAGGTTGAACTCATATACACCGGCGGCACTAGCGCACCCTGATGCTCCGAAGCGTCGTAGCCATAGTGAATGGCACGAGTGGCAAAACCTGATTGAATTTGCGGCAGCTTGGATTTCATGAGTTACTCCTATTAATTTATCAAAGTGGATTCATCTATCCATCGCCCTTTGCGAGCTGACTGTCTGCAAAAAAGAGAGCGGGGGACCATAGAAATTATAGGGGGAGCCAAGCAATGACTTATTGCAGATATTGTTTTTTAATCGGATTTAACTTTGTATTTTTTGCTGATAAGTCTTAAATATGAGGTGTTTTTTGCTTAAACATCGCAGTTTCTTTCGGTTAAGATCATGCTTTTACGTTTTGATGAAATTGCCTAAGTGGCTCGTGCAATCCTTGCCAGTGAGAGAAATTCTTGGCGCAACAAGGATTGCATCAACAACTATTCAGATGGGTCTATTTTCTTAATTAACACCAACTGCCGACCATGCATTCGCCACTGCCGTGGTTTGAGTCGTGTTGGCTCCATAGATGTCCGCTGCTGCGCTCAAAGTAGCACTGCGCGCGCCTGCATAGTTGGTATTCGATGTCATGTAGACGGTCAGGGCGCGATACCAAATTTTCCCTAGCGCATCACGGCCGATACCCGTCAAGCTCGTATTGCCATTACAAACGAGTTGCGCTGGCGTCAAATTAAAACCTGTAGGCACCACCGCGCCTTCCGCCAACAGGTAGGCAAAATGATTGGCTATCCCTGAGGATAAATGCACATCCAAACTACCTATCGTACTGCTGTAACAATCTGGAGAAGAACCATCAAGGCTAGGTTTAAACATATAGCGAAATGCCTTGGTCGGATTAGTCACTCCTGTATTGGCGATCAAGAGTTTTTCGCCATTGAGGTAGTTCCCTGGTGCACTCGGATTTTTGGCATAGAATTTGATGAGCATGCCGAAAATATCAGAATTCGCTTCGTTCAATCCGCCCGATTCCCCTGAATACACTAAGGCTGCACTACTACTCATCACACCATGACTCATTTCATGCCCGATGACATCAATCGCCACCAAAGGGTAGTAAGTTCTCCCATCGCCATCACCGTAAGTCATGCACTTACATGCGTCATTCCAAAAAGCATTGACGTAATTGCGGCCAAAATGAATCTTGCTAGAGCTACCGATCCCATCATTGGCAATTCCGAGACGGCCATGTGTATTTTTATAATAATCCCACGTCATCAAAGTACCATACGCCACGTCACCTGCAATGGTGGCGTTATCACTGGTACTTGAATTTCCCCAAACATTGTCGGCATCGGTCATTAAGCTGCCACTACCGCTAGTACGGTTGGCCATATTGTTGACATAATTATTACCGCGCGTTAAATCCCGCATGGCATAACCACCCACGCTCAAACTATCGGTGTTGACGCTAATGACCCCATCAAACAATGATTTGGCACTACCAGTCACCGCGCTCGTTTCTATACCATCCCATTTATCGACGATGCCGCCCCGTTTCGCATCAATGAAATAATGCATTTCACTTGGACTACCATCGTGCATTTCGCCATGCACCAGCACTTCGTAACTCAACATCGCTGCACCGCGTGCATGAATCACTAAATCGGCTGTGCTGGGAGCATTACGTGTGCCAGCAAATTGCTGCTCAGCCATTGCAATAGCGCTGGCTTCATCGATTTGGGCAATGGTGTCGATTTGCAGCGCGCTTTCCATCGTATGGTGCTGTCCTTTGGATTGCCCAGCGGCGTTCATGTGCACCACAATATCGCCACCGATGACACGCAGCCCTTTGTGTTTGCGCTCGAAGCGAACGTGTTCACTACCATCTTTATCCTTCACGACTTCACGCGCACTAAACTGATCACCCTCGGCGAGTCTGGCCGCGGCGCCGTTATTCTTGAGTGCGGTTAATCCGCGTTGCACCGCGGGATTTTCGTTATTGCCCGCGATGGCAAGAGAGCTCATCATATGCACGTTCAATAGGGTCGCGCATAATAAAAGGCTAGGATTAAATTTCATTTTTGTCTCCTCTGATTTTTTATCGATACAGAATGTTTGTGTTGTTCACCACGTCCTTCCGTCTTTTTCGATCATCTCTAAATACATCGTAGCGAACCAAATCATTATATTTTTTTGTGAAAAAATGTTTTTTCAAAGAAGGGCATTTTTCAGATTTGAAACGATGTACTTATTGCCGATATTCATGATATTTCTGATGATTTATGCCGATATCAATTTCATTGGGAATTCACTTGTCGGGAAGACCATTCTCCCTCGATTTTTTATGGCTAGATAGATCAGTTTCTGCTTACCGAGCCTATTTCGTCGTGCCGAGACGGAAAACCGAAAAAACACACCCACATGTTCAGCGAATCGCGATTTTTCGGTTCGCTTAGATAAATTATATGTTGCGTGAAATTTTGATTTATTTCAGAATACATTCAATATTTAATGAAAAAGAAGTGACTCTTTGCTTAATAACTAAGATTTGTGAGGGATTTATGTCTGAATCACGATTGGATCGAACTGACCTGCGAATTTTGCGCGAATTGCAGCGTGATGCGCGCCTTTCTACTACAGAACTTGCGGAACGTGTTTCCTTAACGGCATCGCCCTGTTGGCGTCGTCTAAAGGCGTTGGAAACGGACGGATTTATTCGGGGTTATCGTACTGTGATCGATCCACGCAAATTAGGTTATGGCGTAACCGCATTCGTTAGTGTTTTGCTGGAAAGTCATTCGAAAGAATTAGGGATCGCATTTGAGCGGGCGGTATTCGACATTCCCGAGATTTTGTCTTGCCATAATGTTAGTGGACATTATGATTTTTTACTGCAAGTTCTAGCCAAGGACCTAGAATCATTCGGTGATTTTGCGCGTGACCATATCCGTTGCTTACCAGGTGTAAAGGAAATGAATTCAAGTTTTTCATTGAAAGAAGTAAAGGGCAATAAAGAAATACCCCTTCCAGATTAATTCCAGATCGTCCATTAGAGATTTTCGCACAAGCTCCTGTGCGATCAAATTTTGAATTTCCGTTGCTCGTAGCGCCCCAGCGTCGGGTCACTCCTCTATGCAAACTTCGATCGCGCTGTCATTTTGGAGACGACTTTCTAGATAGCTTGAGGCGATAAATAGCCCCTCAATTTTGTTTTCTTCGCCACTTGAAAGCATTATTGTTGCCGGCTTAAAGCCTCTAAATTATCTGTTTTGGCAAAATTTCACCAATTATTTTCAAATTTAAGCAATGAATGCTCTATTTTTCAAATTTTTGTACCATTAATTTGGAATATTCGAGATATCGAAGCATTTTAAAATAATCGCATTCTCATCAATTGATGTCCATCTGTCTTTTCGGATGGCAAAAATTTATTAAATACAGGAATGCGTAAATGGACAAACAAATTAAGGGCGACCCCCTCGCCATCTCTCCCGGCGTGGGCAAAGCCAGCTGGACGAATAAGCTAAAGCGGTCACGCATCGCCGGCCCCTCAATGTCTGCTGTACGCGATGAACTATCGTCGCACGCAATTTATCCGGCGACGCTCGCAGTTCACGCGGGTAGTCATGATGATCCCAGTACGGGTGCCGTTGGCACGCCTATTTATCAAACCTCCACCTTCATTTTAGGCGAGGAACAGTATCGTGCTATTGAAGAAGGTTATGCGCGGGATCGCTTCATCTATAGCCGCTATGGCAATCCTAGCCAATGGGCAGTCCAAGAAAAGGTTGCCGCACTTGAGGGCGCAGAATCTGCTTTAGTATTTTCCAGTGGCATGGCGGCGATCTCAGCCTCGGTATTGGCGATGCTAGATAAAGGTGCTCATATCATTTCATCCAATGAACTCTATGGTGGCACGTATAGTTTTTTTCATCATGAACTTCCCTCTCTGGGGTTCTCGGTCACCTATGTCGATCCACGCGATCTGGCAGGGATTGAAGCAGCGATTCGCCCTAATACAATGATGCTGTATTTCGAAGCCATGACCAATCCGCTATTGAAGATTGTGGATATTCCAGCGCTCAGCGAAATCGCTAAAAAACACCATTTACGCTTAGTCATCGATGCTACTTTTGTTTCACCTCTAGGTTGCCGTACTTTGGAGCATGGTGCAGATCTCGTGATTCACTCAGCATCAAAATACCTCAATGGACACAGCGATTTAATCGCGGGTGTTTGTGTGGGCAGTCGTAAGTATATTGATCAAATTTGGCCGCGCCTTTTGGCCTTTGGCGGCTGTCTCGATCCTCACGCTTGCTTCTTATTGGAGCGCGGCTTAAAAACCTTAGCCATTCGTATGCGTGCCCATGAAGAAGGGGCAAGCCAGGTCGCTCATTTCCTTAGCAGCCACCCAAAGGTACAACAAGTATTTTACCCTGGACTAGAGACTCACCCAGACCACTTACTAGCGAAAAAGTTACTAAAAAATATGGCTGGCATGGTGACGTTTGCGGTCGAAAATGACGCTGCTGCCATCAAGCTACTTGATACTTTAACGCTGATGCGCCAAGCGACGAGCTTGGGGGGAGTTGAGTCCCTGGTGAGCTTGCCTTACAACACTTCGCACGCTGCTTTTACTGCAGATCAACGCTTGCGCATGGGTATCCCACCTGGCTGTGTGCGCATGTCTATCGGGATTGAAGATCCACGCGATTTGATTGAAGACCTGAGCTCAGCCTTGGCGACATTGTAATCACTCTCCTACTACATACATTCAAAGGAACAGCAAATGAGAAACGGAATTTCAGCAACTGGACTGTCTGAACTGACAGCAGAAATCAAATCTAATCCTGCTCAGGGAAAAGCCAGTTATGGGGTCGAAGTACGCTGGTTATCGGGCACCCGCGCCGAAGCGAAAGCGCTACCGATGACGATAGGCGATCAAAATGTCAATCGTGACTATAGCTGGACCATCGATGAGCCCAAACAATTGGGTGGTACAAATTACGGCCCTAATCCACAGGAATATCTTTTGTCCGGCATGGGCGCCTGCATGATGGTGGGATTTGCAGTGGGTGCTTCTGTTCTCGGTATTCAACTTTCGGAATTGAGAGTGGAAGTACGTGCCGATCTCGATCTGGCTGGATTTTTGTCGGCAAGAGACGGTGCAAAAGTTCCCTTAAATGGGATTGCCTATACTTTCCATGTCGCCGGCGATGGAAGCAAAGAACAATTTGAGCAACTTTACTTGCAGGCGGTAGCGCATAGCCCGAACGCCATGTCTTTAGCTGAAGGCGTTCCACTCTCGGGCAAATTAGTCCTATATGGTCGCTCACCCCAACTGTAGTGGAACAATTTAATCAATGTCTAGAAAACGAAGATTCCTGCATTTGAAGCTGCAGGATAAATGCTCGAAACCAATTTCATCCTGCGACTGCCATTTTTGGCGCGAAGCTCAGACGAATGGTGAAGCTAGCCATACACATTTTTTCAGATAAGGTCGACCATGTTTGCAGCGGACCACTACATCTTGGGAAGTAACGTCCTGCATAAGCGATTTTATGCAAGTACGGTCATTTTGGCGCAATTTGTATCTGCCGCGCCCAAGTCAATCTCTCTTCTTCAATTAGAGGTACAAACGAAGTTTTCTTTGATCGATATTCTCGAAATTTCATGCAATTTAGTGCGCGCAGGGATTATCGCGCCGCATAAGCACTCGTATCAGTCTTGGATGCTGATGCCTGACGTGAAAGCA
>JAHFQV010000222.1 GCA_023259175.1 Oxalobacteraceae bacterium
GATATGCAGCAGCAACTCAGTGCCTTGGTCACCAAGCGCTTCGTAGCAGAAACCGATTACGCTCAATTAGCGCACTATCCGCGTTACTTAAAAGCGATCACCGTGCGACTAGACAAACTACGCGCCGATCCCGCCCGTGATGCCAAACAAATGGCCGAATGGAACAGCGTGGCGCAAGCCTGGCAACGCCATCCACGCAAAACAGGCGCCGATGCTGATCCCAAATTGCAAGAGTTTCGCTGGCTATTGGAAGAGCTGCGCGTGTCCCTGTTTGCGCAGGAATTAAAAACACCCATGCCGGTTTCGGTGAAACGTTTGCAAAAGGTGTGGGAGAGTTTGCAGCGGTAAAAAATCTAAAGTCTCTGAGTATTGAGGGAAGTTCAGCACCGTATGCGGAAACGCACATACGGTGGTGCGCGAGGGCGACTGCAGCAATTCAGTCCCCCCACTCGATGATGTGTGCCCTTATGGACGCCATCATTTGCGTCAGCAAAAATACCTCCAGTCTGACTACGCCTTCCGAGTTTTAAGCACAAACGTTCTAAAGGTATAAGCCCAAGGAATAGCGACGATGGGTATCAGTACCGGCAAAAATACATAGGTCATTTCCTCTGCCGAAGAACCTGCCAATTTATCCGCTTTTATCAAGGGATATGCCACCAATATCAACCACAGCACTTTGTAAAAAATCTCCAACAGCAGAATGGGTATCATTTTGAGGGGATGGAGTATGCCCAGCCCAGCCAAAGTCGCAAATGCAGCCCAGACACTCCAGACCATGGCGTTATACGATGTCCAAGCACCATTGTGCGTAAGAATGGCAGTCCATGCATCTTTGCCCAAGAACAAAAACATCAACACGTAGAGCAGCCTCATGAGGTAGATATTGATGCGGCGAACTCCCTCGTAATTCACGAAATCAGCTTGAAACAGGTTTTTAATGTGATGGTACATAGCTTTCCTTTTGAATAAGTTGCGAGCGGGGGCTGTATTGTTTAATGGGCGAATTCAAGGCTGGCGCCAGGATAGTTAGCGCTAAGAAATCCTTACTGCCTAGCCAAAATTCAGCGTTCATACTAACACGGAAAAAATAAAAGTCGATAGTTTTTTATCGATAATCGATACTTTTTTATTGCATTTCAAATCTTAGTGATTTAAGATGGCGACATCAACCCCAGCTTAAGGAGTATCAACATGTTAAAAGAACGCAATGCGCGGATCGCCGCATTTCAAACAGTGAGTGGCTATTTGTTGTGGCTATTCCAGCCTATCGTGCTCTTCTTCTATTTCATTCTGGCCGCCGTTTTGATCTCCGCAGTTTTCGCCAAAAACGGTGAGCTCTCATTGCTCACATTCCTGATCAAACTGACGGCCAAGGATGGCGATATTTTTGACATGTATTTCAACACCGGAGTGAGCGTATTGGTCAAGTTGGCATTTACGACTGCAATGGTGATTTTCATGGCGATGTGCATCAACATACTTTTTCATTTTAAGAAATTGATCGCGTGCTTCAATGCCGGAAATATTTTTAGCCGCCTTGCCGTGCACCATGCCCGTAAAGCCTACAAGATGAATTTACTGGTGGGCTTTTGCGTCTATGTCCTTGAACTGATGGTGGTCGTGCTAGGTTTGCTCTATGCCGATAGCGGAAATGCCCATCGCTTGTGGGAGCTGCTGTGCAACTTGTTGGGCTTTGCGGTGGAAATCGGCATCTTGAGTTTGATCTTGTGGGCGCTAGAAATGGGCACCGATCTGAATGAAGAATCTGAACTCACCATCTAGGAAAAATCATGGCAATTATCGTCAATTTAGATGTGGTTCTAGCCCAGCGAAAAATGCGCCTAAACACGCTGGCCGAGATGGTAGACATCACGCCGCAAAATTTGTCAGTCTTAAAATCCGGCCGCGCCAAAGCGATACGTTTCGACACGCTAGAAAAAATTTGCGAGGTATTGCAATGTCAGCCTGGCGATATTTTGGCTTACGACCAAAATCCGCAAAGTACGCCAGAACATGCAGAGGTGTCCGACGATTAAAAGCTCCGCAAGAGGCGCTTGCTCAAAAACGCTAGTAAGTAACTAAGCTCATTCATTTTTTCAGAAAAGAAAGAACATCCATGAACGCACAAACCATGATTCAGGCTAACATCACCTCGCCGCAACACTAGGCCCGCTTCGCTTTTTTTCTTATATAGCGTTTAAAATTACCCTTATTTTTCACCCCAAAAAGGAGACACCATGGCTGAAGACCTCTCGGTCTTGACCCGTCAAGCAAGTCCACCCGATTTAACGATAGCTTATGGTAGCGATCCTGATCAAGTGGCGGATATTCGTTATGGTCAGCGGGGTGCGCATTTGCCTTTGCTGGTGTTAATCCATGGCGGTTTTTGGAAACCGCTATATGACAGGGCGCACACCGAAGCGATGGCGAGCGCCTTAGCTGCAACTGGTTGGACGGTGCTTACCTTGGAATATCGACGCATCCCACACACTCCTGACGCCACTGTACAAGACATTGCGAGCGCGCTTAAGAACTTACCAGCCACGGTAACGCAACACAACGGTAAGCTACTCTTGGTCGGACATTCTGCTGGCGGCCACTTGGCCTTGTGGGCGGCGGTCAAGTGTGCAAACCTCTCATTACAAGGCGTGCTCGCATTAGCGCCCGCCGCCGACCTGCGTCTTGTCCATAGTCTGAATTTAGGCGATGGCGCGGTGATGGGTTTTCTGGGGCGCGATCCGGTCGAAAGATC
>JAHFQV010000130.1 GCA_023259175.1 Oxalobacteraceae bacterium
ATTTTTAAAGCGCAAGTGTGCTGCATCGTAAAACCCGCATAGGAAAGAATAGGGTGAAAAGAGCGCCCGCCATACACATTCCATGAAAGGTCTCGGTCTAAATTCACGCTAGCAATGTATGAAAAATGGCAGCTCCTTAAACGAATCTTGGTTAATATGCACAAAATGATCTATCATCAGTGTTAATACGCATCTTGGTATTTAGGTCTTCACATTGGCATGATAAAACTTAGGCTCGACCATGAGCGATTACATGGATAAACTCATTAGTTCCGACCTCGGAAAAATTAGCCCTAGCCGCGATTCTGTGCTCAACGATTTGCAAATCGTTCGTGCGCAATTGAGTGATTTTTTAGCGGAAGCTAGGCAAAATCAAGCCATTCTAGAACGCCACCAAATTCTGGATTTGCAGCTCATCGGTGCGCATAGTTTTCGCGAATTGATACGGCATATTTTTGTCAGTATGGCGGAAATCTGTGAGCTCGATCAGGTCACACTTTGTCTACTCAATCATCGCAATCAACTTCAAGAGATGCTGACGGATCTCAAAATCGATCCCATCGAATTTCCGTTTTTAATGTTTGTGAACGATGAGACCGAGCTTCAACAACATGGCAAACCCCTTAAGCAAGCCGTTGTAGGTGCTTACGAAGTGCAACACCATCAAAAGCTATTTGCACCCTGCTTTGATGCGCCGCAAAGCGTCGCGCTAATTCCATTGATACGACAGAGTAAATTACTCGGATGTCTCAATCTCGGTAGTAAAGAAGCGGATCGTTTCACAGAAGATATGGGAACCGTTTTTATTGAAAGACTGGGATCCATCATTGCGATCTGCTTGGAAAATGTAATCAATGCGGAGCGTCTGACGCAAATCGGCTTGACCGATGCCTTAACCAATGTCAGTAACCGGCGTTATGTCGAGCAACGTATGCTCGAGGAAATTGGTCGTGCGCGGCGCCAGCATTACAGCATCGCCTGCATGTATCTCGACATCGACCACTTCAAAAAAATCAATGATCAGCACGGTCATCAAGGTGGTGACGAGGTGCTCAAAGAAGTCGCGAAACGGATTAAAGCGGAATTACGCCTGAGTGATACCATTGGTCGTTTTGGCGGGGAAGAGTTTGTCGTGTTGTTGGTCAATACCAATCGACGTGATGCTAAATTTGTCGCCGAACGCATCCGTAAGAGTATCGCGAACAAGGGCTTTTTATTGAGTATGACAGGGGCTTGCGAAGTCACGATTTCCATCGGCATTGCGCCACTTTCCGACGGCCATAATGCGGGGGAAATTGAAGCGGCAGCCAAGGCTTTATTATTGCGCGCCGACCGTGCATTGTATGAAGCGAAAGAGCAAGGACGTAATCGCGTCAACGAATCTTTGGAAGATTAATTCAACACATTCAAGCGATCTGTATCAAGACTGGGGCGGTAAGCTCGCTTGCAGCCGTTCATATTTCGCCATCAGCTCTTCTTTGCTTTCACGCCAAGCTGGATTAAACGGAATACAGCTCACAGGACATACTTGCTGACATTGCGGTTCATTGTAATGGCCTACGCATTCGGTACATTTGTGCGGGTCGATTTCATAAATTTCCGGTCCCATATAAATCGCGTCATTGGGACATTCGGGTTCGCACACATCGCAATTGATGCAGTCGTCGGTAATCAAGAGCGCCATAAATTTTACTTCGCCTGTTCAGCAATTTTCTTCTTGAGCCAAGCGTCTACAGAAGGGAAAACAAATTTAGAAACATCGCCGCCAAATTGGGCGATCTCGCGCACGATGGTGCCTGAAATAAATTGATATTGATCCGAGGGTGTCAAAAACATGGTTTCGACATCGGGCAGAAGATAACGATTCATACCTGCCATTTGAAATTCATATTCAAAATCAGATACCGCACGCAAGCCCCGCACAATCACGCGCGCGTCACTCTTGCGCACAAAATCCTTCAATAAGCCGGAAAAACTTTCGACTCTCACATTTGGATAGTGACCCAGCACTTCGTTGGCGATGCTAAGGCGCTCTTCCAAGGAGAAAAACGGTTTTTTATTTTTACTATCGGCCACGCCGACCACCAGTGTTTCAAACAAACCCGATGCGCGACGCACCAAGTCTTCATGCCCGCGCGTGAGCGGATCAAAAGTACCTGGATATACTGCAGTAACCATGCCTACTCCCATTTTCTATTAAAGCTTTAGAGCGCATTATCCCAGATTTTGCTCTTCATTTTCGAGAACTTTCGCTTGCAAGAGGTGATAGAACACGCTACCGGCTTTATCACACCGCACTAATTGCCATCCGGCACACCAACTGACTTCAGCTTCCGAGCTTCCTGCTTCGTCATTGAAAGGCAAAGCATATTCTGCCTCAACATACAACAGCCCCTGCGGTGCCAACAAAGATCGACATGCTGGCAATAGCTTTTCGAGTAAATTTTGATGAAATGGCGGATCTAGGAAAATCAAATTAAAACTGCTTTTTTGATTCAACAATAATTTCACCAAGGCCAGTGCATCCGCTCTGCGAATTTCAATATTGGTCGCCGATAGTTTCTCTTTCGTGCGCACTAATTGTGCATGCACGGCCGACACCCATTCGTTCATCAACACGCTAGCTGCGCCGCGACTGCCTGCTTCAAAACCCAAAGCACCGCTACCGGCAAATAAATCTAGGCAGGCCAATGTTTGCCATTGTCCGTGGATTTGATGATCTAGCCAATTAAATACTGTCTCCCTGACTCGATCGGGCGTTGGTCGCAGGCCCTCTGCATTTAGCACGGTCAAAGGGGTGCGCTTCCATTGCCCGCCGATAATGCGGACTTGATGTTTAGATAAACCCTGTTGCGCATGTTTCATCTTGTTTATAAGGCTGCTCTGTTAGAATGGCAGCATTTTAACGCTTTTAAACGCATAATCGCGTTGCGCGCGCTTAATCTACTTGATCTTTACTAATCCAAACAATCCGAAATTTTCATTCCCACAAACGATGTTTAGTTTTTTCAAAAAAAAACCCGCCGCAGTTGTACCAGAAGTCGCTCCCATAGCCTCCGCTTTAGCGCCACAAACTGAGGTAGTCGCCGCGCCAGAAGTGGATGCAAGCAGCCCCGCCAGCCCGGAACCTACGCCCGCATTATCTTGGATGGAGCGCCTAAAAAAAGGCTTAGCGAAGACCTCCAACAATCTCAGCACCTTATTCATCGGTGCGCGCATCGATGAAGACTTATACGAGGAGCTAGAAGCGGCTTTACTCACTTCAGATGCCGGTGTAGAAGCGACTTTATATTTGCTCGAACAACTCAAGCGACGCGTCAAAGAAGAAAAATTGACCCAAGCCGATCAAGTCAAATCGGCGCTCAAAGCGCTCTTACTTGAGCTATTAAGCCCGCTCCAAAAACCCTTGGAATTAGGCCGGCATCAACCTTTGGTCATGATGATTTCGGGTGTCAACGGCGCCGGCAAAACAACCACCATCGGCAAGCTAGCAAAGCACATGCAAGCGCACCAGCAATCGGTCGTACTGGCGGCGGGCGACACCTTTCGTGCAGCTGCACGCGAACAATTAATGGTTTGGGGCGAACGCAATCAAGTGACCGTCATTGCCCAAGAATCCGGCGACCCTGCAGCTGTCGCATTCGACGCAGTGAGCTCTGCCAAGGCGCGCGGCACCGACGTTGCGATGATTGATACCGCCGGACGTTTGCCGACGCAATTGCACTTGATGGAAGAACTCAAAAAAATCAAACGCGTCATCGCCAAGGCCATGGAGGGTGCGCCGCAGGAAATTTTACTCGTCATCGATGGCAATACGGGACAAAACGCTTTGGCGCAAGTCAAAGCCTTCGACGATGCTTTGCAACTGACGGGCCTGATCATCACCAAATTAGATGGCACCGCAAAGGGCGGTATTTTGGCGGCCATTGCAAAAACCCGCCCTATTCCTGTTTATTTCATCGGCGTTGGCGAGCAGATCGAAGATTTGCAAGCATTCAATGCAGAGGAATTTGTGAACGCCTTACTCGATTAAGATACGCGTGGAGAAGCTTTGATGATCACATTTGAGCAGGTTTCAAAAAGCTATGGGCAAGCGCAATTTGCCCTCAAAGACATCTCACTTTCCATCAACGAAGGCGAGCTGGTATTTTTAGCCGGGCCTTCTGGCGCGGGCAAATCAACTTTACTTAAATTGATCGCAGGTTTGGAAAAAGCAAGTAGCGGCACGGTCGCGATGAATGGTCAAAATATTGCCCAACTCAAGGCAAGTAGCCTGCCCTACTGGCGGCGCAATTTTGGCTTGATACTGCAAGGCCAAAGTTTATTATTAGATCGCGATGTGCTGACCAATGTGATGTTACCTATGATCGTCGTGGGTACTGCAAACGCTGACGCGCAAAGTCGCGCTTACGCTGCCTTAGAAAGACTCAATATGCGCGACAAAGCGCAAGCCTTGCCGCTGTCTTTGTCCGGCGGCGAACAACAAAGGGTACTCATCGCGCGCGCCATCGTCAACCGCCCACAAATCATTTTGGCCGACGAGCCTAGTGCCTATTTAGATCGCGATAATGCTTTGTTGGTGATCGATGCGCTCAAAACGTTTCAACGCTCGGGTGTCACTTGCATCATTTCTACCCACGATGAAAACTACTTTGATCAAGCCAGTCGGGTGATTTATTTAAACAAAGGCGAAGTGAGTAAAGCCTGGACCTCGGCCATAGCGGCCTAAAGCAAGAGCGGAGCGAATACTATGCGTCATTGGTTTAGACAACATGCTTATGCGGTACGCGGCGCTACCCGACATTTACGACATGCCCCAGGCAATTTCCTCTTCAATGTATTGGTCGTGGCGATTGCCTTGGCTTTGCCTATTACAGGCTTGACGGTCTTGGAGAATTTTCGCCCGATTGCTGCCCAACTATCAATCGAACCCGAAATTAGCGTGTTTCTCAAAACCACGTTAAGCACCACCGAAGCCGCAGCACTCGCGCCGAGCTTACGAAAAATACTTGTCGATAACAAGCTCAAAGCAAAACTTAACTTCATTCCCAAAGACAAAGCGCTCGCAGCGCTGCAAAGCACATCAAGCATCGCCGAAGTCCTAGCGAGCCTAGGGAGCAACCCGCTTCCCGATGCCTACGTCATAGGCCTGGCAAATGAAGACAGCGATAAGCTAGAGTCACTCAGCGCACAATTAAAAGGTCTTGATGCAGTCGATGTTGTCCAAGTCGATGCGGCTTGGATTAAACGCCTCTCGGCCCTACTGCATGTATTCGAGGTTTCCTTACTTTTCCTAGCGGCGACGCTGAGCTTGGTGGTATTGGTGGTTGTGTTTAATGCGACGCGCTTGCAAGTGATGTCGCATCAAGCGGAAATTAGCGTGAGTCGCTTGCTCGGGGCGACCGACAGCTTCATACATAAACCTTATTACTATACTGGCGCATTCTTGGGCGGCTTAGCGGGATTGCTGGCCTTAGGTCTGGTCGCACTCGCTTTGCAGCCACTGAACCAAGCCATCGCCGAATTCGCTAAATTGTATGCCTCTGAGTTTCATTTAAGCCCGCTACACTGGACGACGAGCTTACTCTTGATTGCCTTGGCGAAAATCTTAGGTTGGCTCGGGGCCTCGCTCTCGGTACGCAGACAGTTATCTAAAATTTAATCACCCCCAGTAGCAACTTTTTGGCCGCTACCCTGTCCAAAGATTATAAATAAGATGGATAAATTCTAATTTTATTTTGAAGCACCCCCTTGAAATTTCGCAAAACGGACAGATTATTAGCACTCAAGTCGATTGAGTGCTAATATAATCAACGAGCGAGCAATTCAGTACGCATCGCTAATGAAGCACAGACAGAACAGGAGAAAACAATGACACTAAGTTCAGCACAAAGCATGTTACGTCCTTCGGACAGCACCGCTTTAGCACTGGGGTTTACCGGAACATTGGGCAATATCGATGCCTATATTTCCGCCGTCAATCGTTTGCCCATGCTGACGCACGAAGAAGAAAGTGATCTTGCGACGCGCCTAAAAAACAATAATGACTTAAACGCCGCGCAGCAGCTCGTGATGTCGCATTTACGCTTAGTGGTATCAATCGCCCGTGGCTATTTAGGTTATGGCCTGCCACACGCCGACTTAATCCAAGAAGGCAATATCGGCCTGATGAAAGCCGTTAAACGTTTCGACCCAGACCAAGGTGTGCGCTTGGTATCCTATGCGATGCACTGGATCAAAGCCGAAATGCACGAATACATACTCAAAAATTGGCGTTTGGTGAAAGTCGCCACGACTAAGGCGCAACGCAAATTATTCTTTAATTTACGCAGTAACAAAGAGGGGCTCGATTCCATGACCCCGGCGCAAATCGACAAATTAGCCAGCAAACTCGATGTCAAGCGTGAAGATGTCATCGAAATGGAAATGCGCCTATCTGGTCACGATTTGGCCTTGGATGGCGGCAGCGATGACGAAGACGAAAAATTCGCCCCTATCGCCTATCTCAAAACAGAAGCCGACGAACCGACCCGTGTCATCGAAGCGCAGCAATATGATCGCTTGCAGAGCGAAGGCTTAGAAGCTGCGCTAGAAAAACTCGATCCACGCTCGCGCCACATCATCGAATCACGCTGGTTGCAAAACGACGATGGTTCCGGCGCGACCTTACATGAGCTGGCCGATGAATACGGTGTCTCCGCCGAACGCATACGCCAAATCGAAAGCGCTGCACTGAAAAAAATGAAGGGCGCGCTCAGCCAATTTAGTTAAGTCGGTACGCAAGTCCGGAACAAAAAACCATCACTTTAAAACTGATGGTTTTTTTATGCCCAGCGATAGGCTAATACACATGGAAAGAATTCAAAAATTCAGCCACTTTTTCCGAGTCGTCGGCGCCCTTTTTTGACTCTATGACTACCATAAAAACTCGTTGCCCCTTCATCACAATCCGTGCGTTCACGATGGCAGCGGAAGGTAAAAGCACTTTCACGCTACGGCCAGAATAGCCATCAACACGAATGATCTCATCCTTTAACATGGAACCGTGCAAGTCGCGCACCAATTGGTCACGCATCAAATTCAAAATATCGGTACGTTCAGCATTGATGCGTAAGAATTCGACATAACTCACGTAGTAGTGATTGGTCGGCGTCGCGGATATATAATCAGGTGAAACTCGCATGTCGGGATATTCCGGATCATTCGTTTGCGCCCTCACCGTAGGCTGCCCCGGAAATTTCACACTAAAACTATGATCAGGAGGCGAGAATTCTTGCATTCGCGACTGGCCTGCGGTGCTTCTCAAAGATGCAAATGAATCGACACTTGAATCCCGCAACTTGTCACGATTCAGTCCGGCACCAATCCACAAGAAGAGAGTGATACCCGCTACTATATTCACCCAAACAGGATTCGGAGTGTTTGGCATACCGTAATCATTTTCACCAGCACTTCCCGGCCAACCCAAGGCGAGAAACCATAGTAGAGTGATAGGTATCAAGGAAATTAGAGTAATAGGTGCGGAGTCGTATGCAATACCAACACAGAGAGGTATTGCCAAAACTATGGCCCATACTGAACTCCGATTAAAGTCATGTAAACGCATTGCTAATAGACGTAAGCTTGGTAGCCATGCCAATAGAACTAACGCATTATGAAGTGCTCCAGATGGGAAAAAGACGCTTGAGATACCGAGCAACAATCCGGACAACAGCATTATTATCAAACTAAAAGCAATATACCGCATACGCCCCAAGCGACCGGATGGCGAAAACCCAAACATCGCTGGCTCAAACAAGGTACTTGCATGCATATAATCGGATATGGGGCCGCCGCGCGACGAATACGCTGCTTCGCTTGGTGCTTGATGGATATCCACCGTGCTCAGTAGCCATTTAAGCAGATCACGCTGTTCCTCGAAAACTTCACTAGGCGCACGGATACTGATGGTCAGCAAGCTTTGTTGACTGCGGAAACAGCAGACCAGGTAGCGACTCTCAACAACATCGCCACCGAACACGCCTACAAATTCCGTCGCCATTGCTTGTATCCTATCGCGCCATCCTGAACCATTGATAGGATACGCAACGCCACTTTGCCGCAAAAAGGGCATTTCCTGAGTAATGACCGGCAAACACATGCCCATCCATTGTTCGAGAAGTACATTTTCGCGCTGTACACCACTCACTTCTATTTTTACGCTTGCGTCAGGCGCTTCAATACGCAGACTGCGGCCGCGACGAGTTTCACGCCACAAATCTGGGACATGAATCACACAGTTAAGCTCATTAAAATCGACCGCGCGCGGCTTGATGAGGGCAAAATCAAGCGGACGCGATACCCTTTTCGGCAGCTCGACCTCAAGCTTCGGTGCAAGCTTTGGCTGGCTTGTTTGCGGTAGGCTTGCGGCCTCCTCCGGCCTTTTCTCTATCGAAAAAGGATCATCCTCGCCCAAGGCTTTTCTGAGCGCATCGGGATCGAATTTTCGCAGATTCGTTTGCGCACGATTCGGCTCCTGCACCGGGATAAGTGCTTCTGGGCGCAATTGCTTTACGGGCGGTGGCGGTGCTTGTGTTGGCAAACTTGGTGACTCCGCTTGAGTGCGGGCCGCTAAACTCACTGCTTCGGCATTTTCTTCTTGCTGCTTTTTGGCTAATGCGTT
>JAHFQV010000034.1:0-24739 GCA_023259175.1 Oxalobacteraceae bacterium
GGCACCACCGCGATTCAGGCCAATGACTTAGTCGGGCGTAAAACCGCACGCGATGGTGGCGTGGTGGCGCTGGCTTTCCTTGCGCAGGTACGAGAAGTTGGAGCGCAATTGGCGGCGAGTGAGCAGGCCGATTTGAATGCCATTTCCGAGCAACTGACTATCGGCGCCAATGCCATGGAAGAGGTCGTGCAGTTCGTTGTTATGAACTTCAAGAAGGACATCAAAGCGGTGTTTTCAGGGAGTGTGCCTTATCTGAAATTGGCGGGCGTGGTGTTGGGCGCGTGGCAGATGGGGCGCGCAGCACTGATCGCGCAGGCGAAGTTGCAGGCCGGTGAAGGGGATGCTAGCTTTCACCAAGCGAAAATTGCCACTGCGCGCTTTTTTGCAGATCACATCTTGACGACAGCCCAGGGTTTGCGAACTTCGATTGTGAGCGGTAGTGCCGGAGTCATGGCGCTCACTCCCGAGCAATTTTAGATCGCTTAACCGTAAGCCCCACCGGTATAAAGTAAATCAAACGCGCGCGCCATCATGCCAATTAGGACGATGGCGCCCGTGCCGGTGGCGAACACTAGGAGTAGCGCCAATAGCCACGAGGAATCGCTCTTGATCTCGGATTGGGGGTTATATTGCTGATCCCAACGCGCATCTGATTTGAGTCCTAAAATTAAGCTCATGAAAATACCAGCTAACAGCGAGAATAACCAAGGCGCATAGGTGACAAAAGGATTGAGATTAAAGTAAAGGCTAGAAAATAAAAAGGCCAGCGGCAGACTCAATAGATGTAACCAAGCGATAGGGTCGCGTTTGCCATACAGATAGAAGCGATGGGCACCGAAGCTGCCTAAAATAAAACTTAAGAAGACGCTAAGGGTTTTGTTTTTGTGTTTGAAATTCATTTTTTGAGTGTAGGGAAGTACGGCATAAATCCGGATTCTAACTGATGCCAGCGGTTTTATTGCCGCCTTGTATGGCGAAAAATTAAATATCGCCCCCAAGTTTGATGTGCGTCTGTGGTGGATGTAACAGGATTTTTACTCGGAAGTAGCTTAGACCTTGCGAGAAGTTCGCTTTGCGCGGTATAATTTGCGGCTTTTTCCGTCTCTTACAATTTTTTGGAAATATTATGGTCGTTATTCGTTTAGCTCGTGGTGGTGCAAAAAAGCGCCCTTTCTACAATATCGTTGCAACAGATTCACGCAATCGTCGTGATGGTCGTTTCATCGAGCGTATTGGTTTTTACAATCCGGTCGCAACTGGTAATGCAGAAGAAGTGCGTATTGCTTCTGATCGTTTGGCTTACTGGCAAGGCGTTGGCGCACAATTGTCGCCAGCTGTAGCACGTTTGGTTGCGCAATCTGCGAAAAAAGCAGCTTAATTGTCTGTTTCGTTTGTAGAGCATAAGACAGCGCACATGGTGCAACTAGCTCAAACACAATCTGCTCCTGAAGATTTAGTCTTGGTAGGCTATGTCTCAGGGGCATTTGGTCTTCAAGGCTGGGTGAAAATCCGACCCTATTCTTCGACTGCGGATGCCTTATTATCGGCACCTCTATTTTGGTTGGAGTCGCCAAACCAAGGTGGGCTAGCGCGAAGTGTTAAGTGCAGCAGTTCCAAAGTGCATGGCGAAGATATCGTCGCGCGTTTGGAAGGAATTGAAGACCGAAATGCAGCAGAAGCGATGAAAGGCACGGTCATAAAAATTTCGCGCCAGTTGTTTCCAGCATTACCTGAAGGTGAGTTTTATTGGGTCGATTTGATCGGCCATGCAGTACAGAATTTACAGGGCGAAGATTTGGGCGTTGTCAGAGATCTGATGGATAACGGCGCGCAGTCGATACTCCGCGTCGCTGATGCGCAAATACCCGAAGCCGAGCTCGGCAAAGTCGAGCGATTGATTCCTTTCGTAGATCATTTTGTGAAAGAAGTGAATCAAGCTGAAAAGCGTATCGTAGTAGATTGGGGTCTGGATTATTGATTTTTTGATTGGCGAGCACGGGATGCTATCAGTGAGCCTTAGAGAACACGCAAGCGAGATTGTCTGAATATGCAATTTGATGTCATTAGCTTGTTCCCAGAAATGTTCGCAGCGATCACAGAATCAGGCGTGACGCGCCGGGCTTTCGAACAAAAAAAATGCGCCTTGCGGTTTTGGAATCCGCGTGATTTTACGACGGATAGGCATCGCACTGTGGACGATAGACCCTATGGCGGTGGTCCCGGCATGGTGATGATGGCAAAGCCTTTGCAGTTGGCGATTCATGCGGCCAAGGCGGCGCAACAAAGCCAGGGGCTGAAACCGAAAGTGATTTATTTGTCGCCACAAGGGCAGCCGATGAATCATGCCAGCGTGATGGCGTGGTCGGCGCAGGCGGGTCTAGTGCTTTTGTGCGGACGTTACGAGGCGGTCGATCAGCGTTTATTGGAGCAGGAAGTCGACGAAGAAGTGAGTTTGGGCGACTTTGTTTTGTCCGGTGGCGAATTGCCAGCGATGGCGCTGATGGATTCGGTGATCAGGCAGTTACCCGGCGTTCTGCATGATGAAGCTTCGGCGCTTGAAGATAGTTTTGTAAATGGTTTGTTAGATTGCCCGCACTATACGCGTCCTGAGTGTTTTGATAATCAAAATGTTCCGGCGGTTTTGATGGGTGGGAATCACGCCGAAATTGAAAAATGGCGACGCCAACAATCGCTACAGATGAGTTTGAAAAAGCGTCCCGATTTGATACGGCAAGCAAGAAATGCAGGCTTGCTGAGTAAGCTAGATGAACAGTTTTTAAAATCACTTGAGGTCGAGTGATTGCAAGAATTCACCTTCATGAATTTCATGAAGGTGATGGTAGTTGACATAGGGCCGAGGTACTATGTTGTGCGTGAATTCTGATCGCTTGGAATTCATATGTTTAATCCCATCCTCTACTGAGCAAAGTACAGCGCGTCAGCAAGATGGTATCAGGAGTGATAAAAATGGATTTAATCCAAACATTAGAGCAAGAAGAAATTGCTCGCTTAGGTAAGAATATCCCAGCGTTCGCGCCTGGCGATACAGTCGTTGTCAACGTCAACGTAGTTGAAGGCACACGCAAACGTGCTCAGGCTTATGAAGGCGTTGTAATCTCCCGTCGTAACCGTGGTTTGAATTCGAACTTTATCGTTCGTAAAATTTCCTCTGGTGAAGGCGTTGAGCGTACTTTCCAATTGTACTCACCCTTAATCGCTTCTATCGAAGTGAAACGTCGCGGTGACGTGCGTCGCGCTAAGTTGTACTACTTGCGTGATCGTTCAGGTAAATCTGCACGTATTAAAGAAAAATTGCCAAGCCGTAAGGCGACAGCAACAGCTTAATGTTCACTTAGGTGAGAAAATAAGCTTGAGAAAAGGGGTGCCATTGGCATCCCTTTTTTGTTGAGCCCGCCCTAATTGAAAAACTTTTTTTGCGAGGCAAAAGTGCGCACTCCCTTTGATCCGAAAACACTGGCCATAGACTCGATAGGCGATGAGCTGGCCTTATCATCTGCTCAGCTAGAGCCGGCATTTATACGGCAGCGTTTTACCGAGTCCCGCGATTGGGCTATGGAGGAAATTGAGGGGACTTTAATCGACCCCTCGCAAAAAATCAAAGCGGCGGCAGTTTTGTTACCGCTGGTGCTGCGCGAACAGGGCTTACAAGTCTTGCTGACGCAAAGAGCGAGTCATTTAAATCATCATCCGGGGCAAATTAGTTTTCCAGGTGGGCGAATCGAGACGAGCGACAGCTCGGCGGAGCAAGCCGCGCTGCGCGAAACTTTAGAGGAAATCGCTTTGCCTGAGCAGCATCTTGAAATTTTGGGACGCTTGCCAACATATTTAACCGCAACCGGCTTCGAAATTATGCCAATTGTAGCCCTAGTGCGTCCGCCCTTTCCTTGCGTTCCAGACCCCGCTGAGGTGGATGCAGTGTTTGAGGTGCCTTTCTCATTTCTGATGAATCCGCGCCATCATCAACGCCGGATATGGGAGCACCAAGCTAGTGCGCAGCGACGTAGGTTTTATACCATGCCCTACCAAGACTATTTTATTTGGGGTGCGACGGCTGGTATTTTACGGAATTTTTTCCATTTTTTGCGCGCCTGAGTCCAAATGAGGGTGTTGCGCGTGGAAAGGAATGTCGCTGAACTCTTCATAAAGCGCGCAAATCAGTTTACACTCAACATCTTTCTCGTCACTCATTGCCGCTGATTGCCGCTGCTTGCCATTAGCAGTCCTTATTGCGGAATTTCTGAAGACCGAACATGACATTTCTCTCAATATTATTCGCACTACTCATAGAACAATTAAAACCCTTGCGGGTTGATAATCCTGTGTACATGCAGGTACAGGCATTTGCGGTTAAGGTTGAATCTTGGTGCAATGCCGGTAAGGCGCAACATGGACAGCTAGGCTGGTGGATCGTGGTCGGAAGTTTGACTTTACCCACCGCTTTTGTGTATTGGCTGTGCCTGCGTTTAGACCCTGTTTTGAGCAAGTTTGCGGCGTTTTTTTGGAATGTGCTGATTGTGTACATGACACTGGGATTTCGTCGCTACAGCCATTATTTTACCTCGATACAAATGGCTTTAAATTCGGGGGATGAGGAGTCGGCACGCAAACATTTGGCGGACTGGATCAACAAAGATTGCAGTGGCATGGACGCAACCGAAATTGCCCGTAGCGCAGTGGAGCGTTCTTTGATTGCTTCACATCGCAATGTATTCGGCGTTTTTTTCTGGTTTTTGATGCCGGTCGGCCCAGCCTGTGCGGTGATGTATCGCATGTCTGAATTTTTATCCCGTGAATGGACCGAACCTGAGCATATGCAAAACGAAGTCTTCGGACAATTTGCGCGGCGGATTTTTTATTGGATCGATTGGATACCGGCGCGTTTAACGGCGGTTGCTTTTGCTGTCGTAGGTAATTTTGAAGACGCGATTTATTCTTGGCGTAATTACGCGCATCGCTGGAACGATGAATTATTGGGGATTATTTTGGCATCGGGTGGCGGTGCAATCGGTGTGCGTTTGGGCGAGCCTGAGACCAAGGCGGTCATACTCAATGCGGGAGCCACCGCGGTCGATGTCGATAGTTTAGAAGGCGAGAACAACGAGTTGGAGAGTCAGCCTGGCATCGAAGCCACGCCGCGCTCTTTACAAAGCGCAGTGGGCTTGGTGTGGCGTTCACTGCTTTTGTGGATGTTATTGCTCTTGCTATTGTCTTTTGCGGTTTGGATTTAAGCTGGAATTTCCTTTAGGCGCTGGTATTAATTTTGCCGCCAATGACTTGTCCAATCCCGTTGACCGTTGGGCTCGGGGCTTTTGCGCTGGGTTCTACAAAATTTTCTTGCAAGGTGCCGGGCGATTCGGCCTTCTCTTTCGGTGCAAATGACTTGATGTCTGCATGTTTTGCGTGGCTACGTAGCTCTGAAAGGGTGCCTGATGCGAAGTGAACGGTTGCCATGATGGAGCCCTCCGAAAATGAAGTCGTGCTCTGAAGAGTAGGCGAGCCGAATTGTTTTTGCAAGGAACGCTGCAGGTTGAGGTGAAAACGCCACAAATTTTTGTCTATAAAAAAACGCTGATTTTCCACCAGGGATCATCAGCGTTTTTTTATCTCCGCACTTGGTCAAGCACGGCTAGTCGCATAGTTCATTTTAGTTACGAACGACGCGCTTATATTCGTTGGTGCGGGTGTCGATTTCGATCACATCATCTTGGCTTACGAATAATGGAACTTGAACCTTATGGCAATGGGCTTCAATTGCATTTTCGATTTTCGCTTCCTTCAGAACGTTGCCTGAAGTATTGCCCTTAACCGCAGGTTCAGAGTAGACCACTTGGCGTGCAATGGTGGTCGGCAATTCAACGGAAATAGCTTTGCCATCGTAGAAAATGGCTTCGCATTCCATGCCGTCTTTGAGGTAATGCAAGGCATCGCCCAAGTTTTCTTCTTCGATTTCGTATTGGTTGTATTCAGTGTCCATGAATACGTACAGTGGATCCGCGAAATAAGAATAAGTCACTGGCTTTTTGTCGAGTACGACGACATCAAACTTGTCATCGCCACGGAACACGTTTTCCAAAGGACTATTGGTCAGAAGATTCTTCATCTTCCATTTGTAGGTGAAGCCTGTGCGGCTGGAACCGTTGACATCGGAGCGCAGTACGATCATAGGCTTGCTGTCAACCATAATGATGTTGCCAACACGAATTTCTTTTGCAGGTTTCATAGTAAATTTACGTTAAAAGGTGGTTGCATAAAAAATCATCGATTGCTTACGACGGACACTCATTAAAGAAAAATAGAGGAAATCGAACAAGCCAACGATAGACTGAAAAAATTAACCGTGTATTCTACCGTAGTTTGCCCCTATTTTTTGCGAAGTTCGCCGACAAAATCGAATAAATTCCTAGAGAAATCGCCATTGAGCATCATTTGCCTACGCCACTGTTCAACTAAAGCGGGTGTCTCTTCACGCTGTTGTTCATAGTTACGCCATAATTTGTCCCAGTCTGGGCAGACTTGAACAGCGTTCCATGCCAAGCTAAAGTCGCTTTCTGCAGGATCAATAGTGCGGTGGCGATCCAGAAATGCGGCTAATTTTTTGTGATGCAAATTTTCATCTTGCGGATAAATATGCCAGACAAAAGGTTTGCACGCCCATTGCGCACGGACAAAAGAATCTTCGCCACGCACGAAGTTCACATCGCATAGCCAAAGTAAGTGATCGTAATTTTCTTGATCTAAAAATGGAATCACGCGTAGGGTGAGTGCATTGACGGTCTTGCTCATACCGACCTCGGGCGTTGCTCCGAAAAACGCAGTGAGGGCGGTTTGCGCCACACCTTCGGGTACTAAACAAACCACAGGAGAACTGGAATTGCACCAAGCCTGAATGAGATCGGAAACGGGGGCATGAGGGTAACAAAACAGCGAGACTTTGCTGGCCTTGATCTCGGTGCTGGACAGCCCCAAGCCGCGTAGAAAAGGATGCTCAAGTTCGCTTTCACGCATGAGGAAGATTTGACGATTGGTCTCTAATTCCGCTTCGCAGATCAAGCCGCCGGTTTGGTCGGTAAAGCCCGGATAGTAAAAATATTTTGTGAGTGGATATTGAGGATGCGAAGAAGGAAGTCGATGACAACCCTCTACCCAAGTTTCTGCAGTCAAACCTTCGAGATTTAGCCAAATCGGTTTGCGCGTCAATGTTGCCATCGTTGCGATGTAATCCGGTGGAATATCGCAGGCAAAAAATTCGATCACAATGTCTGCAATATCGCTTGGCGAAAAAGTTTGCGCTTGATTCTTCCAATGGCGCACTGTGATCTGCTCGACGACTTGACACTCTTGATCGAGGGACACTTGGGGGCAGAGCCGTTTAAAACTCGCCAAATCGTCGACCCATAGTTGTACGGCAATCGCATATTCGCTTGCGAATTGTTTGGACAGCCGCCAACAAATACCGATGTCACCGAAATTATCAACGACCTTACAAAAAAGGTCGAGTCGTATCGGCGCTTGGGTGTTTTGCTTGGAAAATATGGAAGTCTCGAAAGTCATGATCTTATAAGGTGAAATTTTGAACGCTCAGTAGGCTTCTATTTAAAGGTATTTTTCCATAAACGTAATGCAGCAAAATGATCGCTGTCATCAGTTTCAGCGCTCAAGGCCGGAATTTTCCCGTGCTTGACTAGGCTTTTCAGTATCTCGGGATCGCGTATTCGCAAAAAGGGATTGCTTAATTTTTCTATGCCGAGTTGACTTGGTATGGTCGGCTGAAGCTGTCGTCGTTTCTCTTCTTCGATCGCACAACGTTCGATTAAATCTTGATTGTTCGGGTCGACCATCATCGCAAAGCGTAAATTGGCGATTGTGTATTCGTGTGCGCAAAAAACTTGCGTTTCGTCGGGTAGTTCAGAGAGGCGATCAAGCGAAGCGAGCATTTGCGCGGGGCTTCCTTCAAACAGGCGACCACAGCCTGCGCCGAATAAAGTGTCGCCACAAAATAAGTTGGCTAATTGCGGCGCGTAATAGGCGATGTGCCCTAAAGTGTGCCCGGGTGTTGCGATGACTTGCAAATTTAAATTTAGGCTAGGGATTATGATCGTATCTTGGTCGTGAACTGGATGGCTAACTTGTGCGATGCCTTCATTGCCCGGGCCATAGACCTTGACGGGGGCCACTTGTAAAAGCGCCGCAACGCCACCAATATGATCGGGATGGTGATGAGTGAGCAAAATGGCGCGCAAGCTAAGCTTGTGCTGTTCTAAGGCGCGTAAAATGGCCTCTGCGTCACCTGGATCTATGACGATAGCATCGCAGCCATTGTGGACAATCCACAGATAATTGTCGTCAAAAGCGGGTACAGTCAATATACTGATTACTGCTGGCATGGGAGTGAAGTCAAACCTAAGAAAAGTGGATAGGACGAAGTGGACTCTATTATAGACTTTGGAAGCTGGTTAGAGCAGCCCGCAGGACGTTATATACGTCAGTGGGAGGAGCAAAGATTTAGCGTACTCACAGCCAATATTTTTGGCTATCATGCGGTTCAGCTAGGTTTGCCGCAGATACGTGGTTTGGCGGCTAATCGCATGCCTTTTCATTGGTACTCCGATAGCGTTGCGCATCAGAATGAGGGGCAGGATCAGAATTGCATCGCCTTGGTACACGATATGCATGAATTACCCTTTGATACGCAAAGTATCGATTTGGTTATTTTGCCGCATGTATTGGAATTTGCCGACGAACCCCATCAAATTTTGCGCGAAGTTGAGCGCATTTTAATTCCCGAAGGTCGATTGATTATTAGTGGCCTCAATCGTTCGAGTTTGTGGGGGACGCGGCAATTGATCGGTCGTCGATTTGGGGCGCATTTTTTACCACATGAAGGCGAATATATTCGCCCCGCTCGACTAAAAGATTGGTTGAAGTTATTGAGCTTGGAAGTCAATCAAACACAATTTGGTTGCTATGCGCTGCCACTTAAAAACGAGCAATGGTTGCAAAATTCTCCGCTCATGGAAAGTATGGGGCGACGCTGGTGGCCTGGGTTGGGGGCGGTCTATATGTTTGAAGCGATAAAGCGGGTGCGAGGCATGCATTTAGTCGGACCCGTATGGCGTCAACAAAAAAGGCGCAGGATGGTGGGTCTTCCTGTGGCGAATCGTTCCAATCGAGATCACACTTAAAATCTGGGTAAAGCTAGATTAACGAATTTGAATATGGATGAAATAAAAATTTATACCGATGGTGCCTGCAAAGGGAATCCGGGCACTGGTGGCTGGGGCGCAATTTTAATGGCCGGCCGAAACGAAAAAGAACTGTATGGCGGTGAGCTCAATACCACGAATAATCGGATGGAACTCATGGCGGTGATTCAAGCGCTTAATGCACTTAAACGACCCTGTCATATTTTATTGCACACCGATAGCCAATACGTCCTCAAAGGAATTACAGAATGGATTGCGGGTTGGAAGGCGAAAGGGTGGAAAACGGCGTCCAAATCACCGGTTAAAAATGTCGATTTGTGGCAAGCCTTGGATCAGGCGCGTGCCGTTCATGAAATCGAATGGATATGGGTGCGCGGACATAGTGGCGATGTGGGCAATGAGCGCGCGGATCAATTGGCCAATCGTGGTGTGGAAGTGGCTCGAGCGCAAAGCTGAGTCAATGGGAGATTGTTTTTCTGGTACTGAAGTGATGTAATAAAGACGCGTCCATCTAAATTTTTGATCCGCTTGCGCAATTTTGTCGCAGTCAATGGTAAATTGAAGCTGTTGATTTGAAGCATTTTTGTTGAGTTTCAACTGTCTGGGTTCAAACAAAGGTTTTTCGCATTTCCTACATTCTCCTTCGGAGGCTTGTGAATGTTTCCTTTGATCTCAAGTTTACAAAAAAAACGATGGATGCTGGCCCTGCTGGTTTGGATGTGGACGACAGTGGCTTGGGCGCAATTGCCCAATATCGGCGCGCCTATCGTCAATAATTACGATCCTAAAATCTATAAAGCACATTCGCAAAATTGGGTCGCGGTTCAAGACCGACGCGGCATTATGTTCTTCGGAAATTCGAATGGCATCCTCGAATTTGACGGTCAGCGCTGGCAAACCATTACCGTTAATGGAAATCCTCTCGTACGTTCTTTAACGATGGCGCAAGATGGCAGCATTTTCTATGGATCCATTGGCGATTTTGGTTATCTCTCGGTTTCTCCGACTGGGAAAATAAATGCGATTTCTTTGAAAGAAAACTTACCCAAAGACGAACAAGTTTTTAACGATGTGTGGCAGGTTGAAAGCGCGAATGATGGCGTTTATTTTTTAACCCGTAGCCGCATTTTCCGCTTTTTTCAGGGCAAGCTGAGTGTGCTTCCGGGTAAATTTGCTGCGTCGCAGGCGACGCTCTTAAATGGTATTTTATTTTATGCAGACTCGGAGAAAGGCATTTGCCTGATCGACGGCGATCGGATAGTCCCGGTTCCGCAATTAGCCGGTATTTTTAATGGTAAGCGGGTACTCATTGCGCGTTACGGCGAACACGAATTATTGGTAGGTCGGATTTCCGGAGATTTTAGGCACATCAATTTGGCACCCTTGTGGGACAGGGTGCAAAAAAAATACGTGGTGGAGCGTGAAACGGGAAATCTTGTGAGTGACTTTCCGACCGAGATCGATAGCATTCTCAATGAAGACAATATTTACCTCTATAAATTAGTGCCTTTACGCGACTTGAATTTTGCGATTAGTACAGTGAAGGCGGGGGTTTTTATTTTTAGTCGTGAGGGTAAGCTGCTGCGCGTTTTTAATAAAAATTCCGGTTTGCTCGACAATACGGTCGCTGGTGTCATGCTCGACCGTTCAGGTGATCTATGGGCTGCGACCAATTCGGGCATTTCGCATATTGAATTGAGTGTCCCGCAATCGGTTTTTAACGCAAAAAATGGAATCGAAGGAATCTCGATTTCGGCGGCCTATTTTCATGATCGACTTTACGTAGGCACCTTCCAAAATATCTACTATCAAACCCCGTTTCAGTATAGTCAGAAGCAAGATGTACCGCATTTTCTTCCGCTACGTGAGGGGACTAGTGAGGTATGGCAATTCATGGAGTTGTCGGGTGATTTAATGGCGGCTTCTGGACGCGGTTTGTACCGGGTTGAAGGCGATGCGGCGTACAAAGTTTTGGGCTCGTCTGGGAACGCCTATTGTCTCGGAAAAACCCCCCGCTGGCCGGATCATTTATTCGTGGGATTGATGGGTGGCGTAGAAGTCTTTAAACGTGAAAATGGGCAATGGAAGTTGTTGGGGCGTTTGAGTGGTGTGAAAGAAAATATACGCCGTATTTCGACCGATGCCAACGGAGACCTTTGGCTTAATACCGAAGTGAAAGGCTTGATCCGAACGCACTTTACCGGCGAGCTCGCGACTGAAGTTGCGATACACCGAATTGGCTTGGAACATGGTTTGCCGGACTTGGCTGCGAGCCGCACATCCTTTGTCGGCGGCACCCTGTATTTGATTACGCCCAAAGGTTTGAGAAGTGCCAAGATCGCGCCTTGGGTTGATGGTGATCATGATGCCAGTCGCTTTGAGCCAGAGAATCGATTTGGCGCAATGTTTAGTGACGGCAGTTTGGAATTGAATGAAATCACCGCTGATGGTCGGGACGGGTTTTTACTGAAGTCTTCCGAAGGCGTGTATTGGGTGCGTTTTGCAGCCGATGGCAAAGCCTTGGTTATGCCACAAAGCTTTCGTGGTTTAGTCTCGCCCGACGACACATTTTTTGTCCACCCTTTGGGCGGTATTTGGTTGCCTGGGGAATCGATTTTTCGCGTTGATCTAGATCAGAAAAAAAATTATGCGGAAGCGTTCGAAGCACTCATACGCAAAGTGCTCATCAACGGAAAACAAGTTTTGTTTGAGGGGGCGCATGCGCAAATTGCGCAGGCATTTCCCAATAAGCGGACATTATTTCGCACGGTGCAGCAGGGCGAAGAGAAGCCGAATTTGCCCTATAGTCAAAACGCTTTGACCTTTGAATTTTCCGCAAGCTTTTACGAAAAGCCAGGTACCACCCGCTTTCAATATCTACTGGAAGGATTTGATAAGGATTGGAGCGAATGGGATGCGGCGACCGCCAAAGAATATACCAATATTCCGGAGGGTAGTTATCGGTTTTTGGTGCGCGCAAAAAATTTATATGGAACGATGGCGACCGAGTCTTCTTATGGTTTTACGGTTTTGCCCCCTTGGTATAGAACGCTTTGGGCCTATGTCTTGTGGATACTGTTGGGTGCGGGATTGATCGGTGGAGGCGTGCAAATTTACACTTTGCGTTTGCGGCGTGAAAAATTGAGATTGGAAGAATTGGTTGCCGAACGTACTCAGCAATTAAGAGATGCGACTTTGACCGATCCTTTAACGGGGTTGCGTAATCGTCGTTTCATCGCTGAAATTTTACAAACGGATGTCAATGCATTCGTGGGATACAAAAACTACATAATCCATTCGCAAAACAATCGCGATGATTCGCATGGTAAAGAAGTGTTTGGTTTGTTTTTGCTCGACATGGATCACTTCAAACAAGTGAACGATACCTATGGTCATGACGCGGGCGATCAACTCTTAAAACAGTTCGCTGAGATATTGATGTCCGCTGTTCGTAAAGACGATGCAGTGATACGTTTGGGTGGAGAGGAATTTTTGGTTGTGTTGAAAAAAACCAAGCCGCATTATATCCATTCTTTTGCCCAGAAATTGCTTGAGCGAGTTGCCTCAACTTCCTTTGATCTGGGTGACGGTACGCTGATACGCAAGACCTGTTCGATTGGTTATACCGGTTTTCCAATTTACGCCGAACATCCCGATGCAATGAGTTTTGAACAAGGTGTGATGATCGCTGATATTGGGATGTATCACGCAAAACACAATGGCCGAAATCAAGCCGTCTATTTGTCTGAAGGTAGCCGCTTGCCTAGCGATGAAGAGGCCATTCGTAAGACAGTCAGTTCCTTGGAATATGCGCTGAAAAATCAATATTTACAAATTGGGAAAGTGATTCAATCATCTGTTCAAATTGAATAGGTCCACGCCTCCTGAATTTCTAGCAGCTCATCCGTTTACGGCAATGTTTTTTATTGAGTAAGCCTTAATCATAATGGGTGTTGTGTTTATGTTGACCCGCAAAAAAAAATGGTCTTTACGATCACCGAATGATTTTCATTTCCCTCCTATGAAACGGATAGTGTCAGGCAAACTGGTCTGATTTATTCGCGCACTTTCCTATTGGACTTCAAGGCGACAATTTGCCATAATTAGTGTGCGTATTTACTACTCCTATCGCAGTCCTAGATTGGAGCAGTTTTCGCGCATTTTGATAATAAATGGCTCAAAAAAATAAAGTAAAACCCAACACAAATTTCGGCGAAAAAAGCAATCGATGGTAAAGCTTAGTTCGAAAAAAAGCCGACGATAGCGAGTCCGTGATCTAAGGGTTTGTGAGCCTAACAGGGAGATAAAATGAAATCGAAGAAGCAGATTTCCGCGTCCTGCGGAGGTTTTTCCATTGAAAAAAAACGTCTACATCGTCTATTGCTGAGTATCTGCGGTCTGGCCTTGGGCTTGAGCGCAAGTGGCATTCAAGCGCAAGAAAACGATAGGCCAACCGAACGTGCGAAGTGGCGCGCTGAATGGCACACAGAAGGTAGCGGCGCGGATGTGCACGGCAAATCTAAACATGGTGGACATTTGAGCGCTGAGTTTAAAAAGCAAATGCTAGACTCAGCCGAAAATGAGCGCAGCAAATGGGGTCGCATGATACCTGGTGTAAATGTGCAAGGAACTGCCTTAAAAACCAATTCGCTCACTGGCGCACCTAGCTTAGCTTCCTTGGCCGCAGCCACTGGTTCTAATTGGACGAATATGGGTCCGACCAAAGCAGATGTCGCCAAAAATGGCGGCACGTCGTTGGCAAAATCGGATGCAGGTCGCCCAACGGGCATCGTTTTCGATCCTGCCAATTCTAGTATTATCTACGCTGCTTTTGCAGGCGGTGGCTTATGGAAAACCACGAATGGTGGTTCGACTTGGACAGCGATGACGGAAAACCTAGGAACCTTGTCGATCGGTTCTTTAGCGATGGACCCGAACGCGAGTTCGACGATTTATTTGGGCTTAGGCGATGCGTTTGATGGCACTGGTATCGGCATGGTCAAATCGACGGATGGCGGTGTCACTTGGAGTGCACCTGTTTATTTGGGAACTTCCACGGTCATTAATGCGATTCAAGTGGTGCCGTCCAACAGCAGTATCGTTTTGGCTGCGACGAACCAAGGCTTGTTTCGGTCGACGAATGCAGGTGCCAGTTTTACGCAAGTTAGTTTGCCAACTGGGCAGACAGCGACCCCGTATATCTGGTCAATTGCTTGGACGGGCGGCACCAATTTTGCGATTTCTTTGGAAGCCAATCCAGGTGTCGCTACCGGGACTACAGATGGACAGGTCATGACCACCACCAACAGCGGTGCAACATGGCTCAAAGCGACGGGATTGGCCGCGACTGCAGGTGTTGGGCGGACTTCGATTGCAGCTGCACCGAGTAATCGCAATACGGTGTACGCCATGTCAGCGATACCCAATGCCAGTTCTTCTTCAGACCTTGCGGATATTTTTAAATCGACCAATGGTGGTGTGACTTGGACGGCTTTGGCTGCGGCAAAAAAACGCTACACCAAAACCAATACCGAATCGACTACGCTAGCGACTTTGTTAAACGGTCAGGGCTGGTATAACCACATGATACAAGTCGATCCTGCTAATGCAAGCGTGGCGTATTTTGGCGGTGCTTTATTGGTAGCAAAAACCAGCGATGGTGGCTCTACCTTTACCCAAAAATCAAATTGGTTAGCGCAGTATAGTTTGCCCTATGTGCATGCTGATTTCCATGCCAGTGCGATGCAAGGCACCACTTTGATTGTCGGCACCGATGGTGGTTTGTTTAAATCCACCGACGGCGGTACGACTTTTACGGATGCTTTGAACATTGGTCTGACTACCCATTTGATTTATAGCGTCGGCTCTTCACCTGCGAATGTCAATGCAGTGATAGGCGGTTTCCAAGACAATGGAACACGGGTACGCAGCGGTACGACTACGACCTTTAATCAATACATCGGTGGTGATGGTTTCGGCACTGCGATCCATCGTACTAATGCTAATACCATGCTCGGCTCTTTGTATTACACGCGAGTTTATAAGAGTACTGACGGTGGTTTGACATTTGCTTCTGCCAGTACCGGTATTACTGAATCAAATAATTCCTCGACCGCGCCGTTTAATACAGGTGTCGTGACTTGGGAAGGTGCTGCTAATGCGGATACAGTGTTTACTTGGGCTAACACCAAAGTTTATAAATCCGTGAACTATGCGGGTTCTTGGACAGGCTTAGGCGTAACAGGCTTGCCAACCACGTCCTTCGTTATTCGAGGGGTGGGTGTTGCAGCGAGTAATGTTAATGTGATTGGCCTAGTTGCGAGTGGTGGTCGGGTATTTTTGACCAACAATGGCGGCACAAGCTGGACCGCAGCGGGGGCTTTGCCTAACAATGGTTTTTCCTTAAGCCGAATCGCGTTTGATCCGACTAATCCTAGCATTGTGTACGTGAGCTCAGTAGCGGCCGATAGCACGAAAAATCACGCATGGAAATCGATCGATAGTGGTTTGACTTGGACGGCCATTGATGGCGGTGGTTTGCCTGCAGGTGCGCCAGTCAACATGATTAAAGTCGATCCAAATGGCACCAGCACTTTGTACGCGGGTACCCATTTCGGTGTCTATCGTTCGGTCGATGGTGGAACGACTTGGGCGCGCTTTGGTACTGGCATGCCGCTGGTGAATGTCGATGATGTTTATATTTCGGCGGATTCAACTTTGGTGCGCGCGGCTAGTTTTGGTCGTGGCTTCTGGCAGCTGAACTAAGCTTTTGAATGAACCTAAAAAAAGCCGCTCAATGCGGCTTTTTTTACGTCAAGTCGATACCTTAGTCGATATCTTAATTCTGCCGAACGTTTTGCGCGATTAGGTGTTCTAACTTGACGGTATCGGCACAAAACAAACGGATGCCTTCGGCAAGTTTTTCGCTTGCCATTGCGTCTTCATTGAGCAAATAGCGGAAATGTTTTTCATCGATATTAAGTCGGCTCAAATCCGATGCCATTGCATTTTCTTTGTTGAGCTTGGCATGGATTTGGGTTTGTGCCTCACTTAATTTTTGTAAAAGTTCTGGGCTAATGGTAAGTAAATCGCAGCCGGCGAGTTCCAAAATTTGAGAGGTGTTTCTAAAACTGGCGCCCATGATTTCAGTGGTGTAGCCAAATTTGCGGTAGTAGTTGTAGATTTTTTTGACCGATAAAACCCCAGGGTCATCAGCACCGAAAATTTCTTGTCCTGTTTGTTTCTTAAACCAGTCGTAAATCCGTCCGACGAAAGGGGAAATAAGTTGCGCTCCCGCTTCTGCGCATGCTGCCGCTTGCGGTAAGCAAAACAGCAAAGTCATATTGCAATGGATGCCTTCTTTCTCTAAAACTTCTGCGGCACGTATGCCTTCCCAGGTGGACGCGATTTTAATTAAAATACGCTCCCTTGGTATGCCCTTGGCTTCGTAGAGTTGAATTAATTTTCGACCTTTATTAATCGTCGCTTCGGTGTCAAAAGAAAGTCGCGCATCGGTTTCTGTTGATACGCGTCCAGGCACGACTTGTAGAATTTTCAAACCGAAATCGACTAGTAAATGGTCGATGATTTCATCAGTTGATTTGTTAGCGTGACGGCGCACTGCATCGATTAGCAGTGGTTGGTATTCTGCTTTTTGTACGGCTTTGAGTATCAACGAGGGATTGGTGGTGGCATCACGCGGCGTGTAGGCTTCTATCGATTGAAAGTCGCCCGTATCAGCGACCACCGTCGTAAATTGCTTGAGTTGTTCGAGTTGGTTCATATGCTTGTCAGGGTAGGTGAATGAATGCGCTCGCTGCGCTTTTTAAATTGATTTATTGGATTTTTACACAACTGGGGCCGGCAATGATTTCACCGATGATCGCTGCGTGTTCAAATTGATTCTTGTGGAATAGGGAAAGAACTTCTGGCGCCGATTCGGCTGTGCACGCCACTAACAGTCCGCCGGAAGTTTGCGGGTCGCTGAGGATGGCTTGCGCAATTGAATCGAGTCCATTGAGTTCAACTTCATGTCCGTAAGCGGCGAAATTACGGGCCGATGCGCCAGTAATGCAACCGGCTTGCGCCAGTGCCTGCACTTGTGGCAAAACAGGAATGTCTTGCCAACGAATTTGTGCGCCGACGGATGCGCCACGACAAAGTTCGAGCAAATGGCCTAGGAGGCCAAAGCCGGTGACATCGGTCATTGCGTGTACGCCGTCCATGTGTGCCAGTGCTTGTCCAGGTTTGTTGAGTTTGGTCGTATTTTCTATCATGCTGGCATAACCGGCTTCGTCGAGTTTTTGTTTTTTGAGGGCGGCAGATAAGATGCCAACGCCCAAGGGTTTTCCCAAAATAAGCAGGTCGCCCACCCGTGCGCTCGAGTTGCGCTTGACTTTAGACGGATGAACCAAGCCCAGCACCACCAAACCGTAAATGGGTTCAACCGTATCAATGCTATGGCCTCCCGCCACTGGGATGCCTGCGTCGCGACAAATGCTTGCACCGCCTTCGATAATTTTGCCGATGATGTCTAATGGTATTTGATTGATCGGCATGCCGACTAAAGCCAATGCCATGATGGGGGTGCCCCCCATGGCATACACGTCCGAAATGGCGTTGGTCGCGGCGATACGCCCGAAATCAAAGGCATCATCAACGATGGGCATGAAAAAATCGGTGGTAGCGATTAAGGCTTGTTCTTCATTGAGCAGATAGACGGCCGCATCGTCGGAAGTTTCGATGCCAACCATTAACTCAGGTGGTATCGGGAAGCCTGTCGAGTTTTTGAGTATTTCGGCCAAGACACCCGGCGCGATTTTGCAGCCACAACCACCACCATGGGAAAAAGAAGTGAGACGTAAGGTTTGGCTAGGTTCGGTTTTCATAAAGTTAGGTGGCTGTTCACAAAAGGAAATTATCGCAGAATCAGTGGCGCGTGCGTATATTCTCCAAGTTTTTCGATATGGGCGGGTCAAGTTAAGCAAACACGCAGAGTTTTTGTGGGCTTCTCTCGTCTCGCGGTTGAATTGCGTTAGACTGCTAAAAATCCTATGGAGAGAAAAATGTCTTTGGCCACAAATTTATCAGTAGATGCAATTAAGGAAATCCTGTCAAGCTTAGCGAACCCGCATACTGGACGTGATTTTGTCAGTTCTAAATCCCTCAAAAAGCTTGATCTCGTCGACGGAATCGTCATGATGGAGATGGAACTGGCTTACCCGGCCAAGAGCCAATGGCCGCTCTTGGAAACGCTCATACGTGAGGCCCTTAGCGCGTTGGAAGGGGTGCGTGAAGTGCAGGTGCGTTGGACGACTCAAGTGGTGGCGCACGCGGTGCAGCGCGGCATTCGTTTGATGCCTAATGTGAAAAACATTATCGCGGTCGCCTCGGGCAAAGGGGGGGTGGGTAAATCGACGACGGCAGTGAACTTGGCATTGGCGTTAGCGGCAGAAGGTGCAAGTGTAGGGATTTTGGATGCCGATATTTATGGGCCATCGCAGCCCATGATGATGGGAATTCAAGATCGACCCGAGTCGAAAGATGGTAAGACGATGGAACCACTTGAAAATCATGGTGTACAGGTTTCTTCGATAGGGTTTATGATTGATCCTGATTCGCCTATGGTTTGGCGCGGCCCGATGGTGACGCAAGCTTTGCAGCAATTACTCGAACAAACTAATTGGCGTGATTTGGATTATTTGATCGTCGATATGCCGCCCGGTACCGGCGATATTCAATTAACCCTGTCGCAAAAAGTACCCGTGACTGGCGCGGTGATCGTGACTACGCCACAAGATATCGCCTTGCTCGATGCGCGTAAGGGTTTGAAAATGTTTGAGAAAGTCGGGATTCCTATTCTCGGCATCGTCGAAAATATGAGTACGCATGTGTGTTCCAATTGCGGCCATACCGAGGCGATTTTTGGAGCTGATGGTGGACAAAAAATGTGCGCTGAATATGGCGTTGAATTTTTGGGTGGACTCCCTTTGAGTTTGTCGATACGGGCGCAAGCCGATTCGGGATGCCCTACCGTGGTGGCTGAACCAAAGAGCGAGTTAGCGCAAATTTATCTTGAAATTGCGCGCCGTGTTGCGATTAAAGTGGCCGAAAAAGCGAAAGATATGAGTAGTAAGTTCCCGACGATTACTGTGCAAAAAACTTGAGATCAAATCATGGACAGGTCTAGTGACTTAGAATGGATGCGCCTTGCATTGGAGCTGGCGGCTAACGCCAGTATTTTGACTTCACCGAATCCCAAAGTTGGCTGCGTTATCGTAAAAGATGGGCTTGTTCTAGGTCGCGGCTGGACCCAGGCAGTTGGACAAGCGCACGCCGAAGTACAAGCTTTGAATGATGCCAAACTGGCGGGGCAAGACGTGCGTGGCGCGACGCTTTATGTGAGCCTAGAACCCTGCAGTCATGTTGGGCGAACTGCCGCATGTACGGATGCTTTAATCGCCGCTGGAATCGCTAGGGTGGTCGCTGCGATGGAAGACCCCAATCCTAAAGTGAGTGGTCAAGGATTTGCAAAATTAAGGCAAGCCGGTATTGTGATTGAATCTGGAATTTTAGCAGACCAAGCGCGTGAAATGAATCTGGGTTTTTTCAAGCGTATGGAAAGTGGATTGCCGTGGGTTCGCCTCAAACTGGCCGCGAGCTTAGATGGTTTTACCGCGCTGCCGAATGGACACAGTCAATGGATTACCGGTCTTGAAGCACGTCAAGATGGACACCGTTGGCGCGCTCGTTGCGATGCCATTTTGACCGGTATCGGTACGGTGTGGGCCGATAATCCGCAGATGAATGTGCGTCTAGACGACGCTTCAGTAATCGTGCGCCAACCGCGCAAAATTGTGGTCGATTCGCAATTACGGATTTCACCGAAAGCGAAAATTTTCGATCAGGGCGGCGTGACGATTGCTTATGCCAAGAAAAATCCAGCGGCGGAAAAATTATTAGCCGATCTCGGTGTGCAATTACTGTATTTACCCAACGCGCAAGGCCAGGTCGATTTGCCTGCTTTAATGCGATGTTTGGGGGAGCAAGAGATCAATGAATTGCATGTGGAAGCCGGTGGCATTTTAAATGGCGCAATGATGGCGCAAGATTGTGTCGATGAATTGCTGCTTTACATGGCACCCAAATTATTAGGTAAGGGGGCGGGGCTTTTTTCTATGGCGGCCATTACGACCTTGGATCAAGCGCAGCAATTGTATTTTCACGAGATTACGCAAATCGGTGAGACGATGCGTATTCTGGCACGGGTGAGTTGTAAATGAGTTGCAAATGAGTTGAAAATGAGTTGAAAATGAGTCGCTAGGGATTTGCAATGCAGGTACGCAAGTCCTTAAATGCCCTTGCTACTTTCTAGCTTAATTTCATAAAAAAGAAAGTAAACGAAAAAAAGATCATTAAGTTTCCTTAACGATCTTTTTAAATTTGGTCGGAGTACAAGGATTCGAACCTTGGACCCCCTGGTCCCAAACCAGGTGCGCTACCGGACTGCGCCACACTCCGAAGACCAAGATATTACGCCCTAATCGAAAAAGTGTCAAGCCGCCTTGAGATATTGAACCGTTTTTATAGCCTGCGTTGACTCTGGAAAATCTGGTTTTGACCCGTGTATGGGTCGGTGAAGGCGATGGATTTCGCTAGCAATTGTAGCGGCTTGGAGAAATCATCGCCTTTACATGGGAGCATCTTCGGATAAAAAATATCATTCAAAATGGGCGCGCCTAGGCTGGCTAAATGAAGCCGTAGCTGATGTTTTTTGCCGGTGCTGGGTCTGAGCTCATAGAGGTCGTACTCGCCTCTGTTTTCAAGAATACTAATTTGAGTTTCCGAATTTGATGGCCCCTGGGTTTCTTCCATGAGCACAAAATGACTGCTTTGGGCGAGGCAACTTTGTTTGATGAGTGGAAATTGAATTTGAGTCAAATGGGGGGCGATAGCGTGATAGATTTTTTCTACGCGCCGCGCTTGAAAAAGACTTTGATAAGCACCGCGACTATTGCTCTCCAACGAAAATAGAATCACGCCCGCCGTTTCACGATCGAGGCGATGTAGGGGGCTGAGATGGGGCAAATCGAATTGTTTTTTGAGACGTACCAAGAGTGTCTCGCGCAAGAATCTTCCACTGGGCGTGACGGGCAAAAAATGGGGCTTGTCAACCACCAGAAGACGTTCATCGCGATACAAGATATTTTCTTGGAATGGAATCGGCGTTTCTTGCTCGATCTCACGATAGTAGAAGACGCACATGCCGCGCCGCACAGGGCTGTTTGCTTGTAAGATTGCGCCGTAGCCATCGCGTACTTCTTGGGCCGCAATGCGGCGTAGCCAGCGATCTACGCCGACATCGGGAAACTGCTGGGCCAAAAAGGAAATCAGATCGGGCCATAGCCCTTCGGGTAGCCAAATGTAGCTGGGGCTAATGCCATCGCGGGTGGGGAGTGGTGCTGGCGAGATTGGATGCTTAGACATCATAAAACGAAATGAGCGAAAAATTGAGCTTAGCAGTTTGTGATCGTCTTGCGTAGGGCGCGCTGAAAAATCAAGGTAAAATGAAGGATTTGAATTGTAAAATGAATTCATCAATAGCTTCGCAGGTGAGTAAAAAAGTGGATCTCACACGATCCTCCGTCGCGCTTGTTAGAGAAGTGCTGGGGTATGACGAATTAGGACGTGAAGTGCGCCATTGGATCCCAGCCGAACGCGCTTTGACGGTGTATGTCGATAAGCGTGAATTGGTGACCTTGATGACGATGGGTGGCCAAACCGAACTCTTGGTTCTGGGCTATTTACGTAATCAGCGCCTCCTATCTGAAGTGTCCGACATCGCTTCGGTGCAAGTCGATTGGGAAGTGGGCGCAGCGGTCGTTGTAACGCGCAATGGGGTAGACGAAATTGAAGCGAGAACCGCACAAAGAGTGGTCACGACAGGCTGTGGTCAGGGTACTGTGTTTGCTTCATTGATGAGTGAAATTGAACAGATACATTTGCCTAGCGATGCCTATATTAAGCAAGATAAAGTGGTGGAAATGGTCGACATTATTCGCCAGCATCCTTCGATTTATAAAAAAGCAGGCTCGGTTCATGCCTGCGCACTTTTTTCCGCACAAGCCGAGCTATTGCAATTTGTAGAAGATGTGGGACGACATAATGCGGTCGATGCGATTTCTGGAAAAATGTGGCTAGAGGGCATATCAGGGAACGATAAAATTCTCTATACCACCGGACGCCTCACCTCAGAAATGGTGATCAAAGCGGCGCAAATGGGCATTCCCATCTTACTATCACGCTCAGGCACAACGGAAATGGGTTTGGCATTGGCGGAGCAATTGGGCATCAGTCTTTTCTCGCGCTGCAGCGGCAGACATTTTATTTTGTTGACGCATTCCGAGCGTTTGCAAAAATAAACACAGACCTCGCGTGTATCGTCAAAAGTGCAGAGGCGGTAAAATAGCGGTTTTTCTTATTCAAGTCTTGCAAACCTTATTTTTGCAATTAGTGATTCGCAATAAGGTGTAAGGCCATCCTCAGAGTAAATTCATGACCCATTCCATACTTCAATCGCAAGGCGCAGTTGTACGTACCCGCTTTGCTCCCAGTCCCACCGGTTATCTGCATGTAGGGGGTGCGCGCACGGCTTTGTTTAGCTGGGCTTTCGCGCGACATTTTGGCGGCACTTTTGTTTTGCGCATTGAAGATACTGATTTGGAGCGTTCTACACCCGAAGCGGTTCAAGCGATTTTGGATGGCATGAATTGGCTGGGTCTGCAACATGACGAAGGTCCTTTTTATCAAATGAAACGCATGGATCGCTATCGTGAAGTGCTGGCACAAATGTTGGAACAGGGTAGTGCTTATCATTGTTATTGTTCGCCCGAAGAAGTCGAAGCAATGCGCGAACGCCAACGCGAGGCGGGCGACAAACCGCGTTATGACGGTACTTGGCGACCCGAGGCCGGAAAGCTTTTACCACCCGTGCCGACGGATAGAAAACCCGTGATACGGTTTAAAAATCCACTCGACGGCGAAGTGACTTGGAATGATGTCGTGAAAGGCAAAATTGCAATCGCAAATCGGGAGCTAGATGACCTAGTGATTGCACGCCCCGATGGAACACCGACTTACAATTTTTGTGTCGCAGTCGATGATAGCGATATGCAGATTACCCACGTCATTCGTGGCGACGATCACGTTAATAACACGCCGCGCCAAATCAATATTTTGAACGCTTTGGGGGCAACTTTGCCTTTCTACGGACATGTTCCTATGATTTTGGGTACGGACGGGCAAAAGCTTTCTAAGCGGCGCGATGCGGTCAGTGTGATGGATTATCTGGACAAGGGGTTCTTACCGGAGGCATTACTCAATTACCTTGCACGATTAGGTTGGAGTCATGGCGATGATGAGGTTTTTAGTATGGACCAAATGATCGCTTGGTTTGATCTGACGCATTTGTCGAGCTCTGCGGCCCAGTTTAATCCTGAAAAGCTAGCCTGGCTGAATAATCACTATATCAAATTGGCGGATAACCAGCGGCTCGCCGACTTGATTCGACCTGAGATGCAAACCTTGGGCGCACAATTTGAAGGCCGACCTGAATTAGCGGCAGTAATTGCGCTGTTCAAAGAACGGGTGCAAACCACACGCGAATTGGCGCAAGCTGCAATGCTGTTCTATCGCGAAGCTAAACCTGATCCTGCGTTATGCGCGCAGCACATTACTGAACTTGCACACGTAGCTCTGCGTGACTTTGCGAGCGGTTGCCTTGCGGTGGAATGGAGTAAATCGGCGATTGCAGGTTTGATGAAAGAAGTGCTTGCCCAGCACACCTTGAAAATGCCGCAATTGGCGATGCCGCTACGCCTTATACTAACAGGGCAATTACAGACCCCCTCGATTGATGCGGTGATCGAATTAATGGGACGTGAAGCAGTATTAAGTCGTCTTGCTCAATACCTTCCATCGAAATGAGTTGGTGGATTAAGCGGAATAAACTTTACAAAATGCACTGGGTTTTGCTACAATCCCGTTTCTGTTTTGCGCGGGGGTATAGCTCAGTTGGTAGAGCGCTTGCATGGCATGCAAGAGGTCAGCGGTTCGATTCCGCTTACCTCCACCAGATTTGTCTGGGTGTGAATATCGGAAGGTCAGCTTGGTGAATAAGAAGTACTTGCCAAAATGAAGAAAAACGGTTTATAATCTTGGTCTTGCTTGATTGCGAAAAACAAGAAATCACAGCAAAACAGTCGGTTGTAACACATTTTAGTATTCAGGTCAGAGTAGCACGGACAGATCATTGTCCCCATCGTCTAGAGGCCTAGGACATCACCCTTTCACGGTGAGTACAGGGGTTCGAATCCCCTTGGGGACGCCAGTTAAAGCCGCTAAGTTTAAAAGCTTAGCGGCTTTTCTTATTCCAGAGACGTAAAGCGAGCACCGCTCGCGCAGGGGATTCGAAGGGATGCGCATGCATGCGCATCCGCGGCCTGCGCTTGTGTAGG
>JAHFQV010000034.1:24749-32325 GCA_023259175.1 Oxalobacteraceae bacterium
GCCGCTAAGTTTAAAAGCTTAGCGGCTTTTCTTATTCCAGAGACGTAAAGCGAGCACCGCTCGCGCAGGGGATTCGAAGGGATGCGCATGCATGCGCATCCGCGGCCTGCGCTTGTGTAGGCGAATCCCCTTGGGGACGCCAGTTAAAGCCGCTAAGTTTAAAAGCTTAGCGGCTTTTCTTATTCCAGAGACGTAAAGCGAGCACCGCTCGCGCAGGGGATTCGAAGGGATGCGCATGCATGCGCATCCGCGGCCTGCGCTTGTGTAGGGGGTATCCTCTTGCGGTGAAAAAATGGCAAAGAATTTTTCTTTGCCATTTTTTTGCGCCGATTTTTTGGGGAGATGAAAATACAACATGAATGCAACACAAAAAAATAATTCAAATGGGGGCTTGCGCTAATCACTGATTTTTTATACAGTATCGCAAAGTTTGGAAATTTTCGCTTCAAATGAATTGTATTCGAAATTTTCCTTCCATCATTGACCTCACCTGAAAGAACCTATGGACGATAGAAAATCTGATAATAATGCCGACAAAAGCAAAGCATTAGCGGCAGCCTTAGCGCAAATCGAAAAGCAATTTGGTAAGGGTTCTATCATGCGTTTGGCGGATGGGGCCGCGATTGAGGAAGTGCAAGTGGTATCCACGGGGTCGCTTGGATTGGATATTGCGCTTGGCGTGGGCGGTTTGCCACGCGGGCGTGTTGTGGAAATTTACGGGCCGGAGTCGTCAGGCAAAACCACGCTCACCCTGCAAGTGATCGCTGAAATGCAAAAGCTCGGTGGAACATGCGCTTTTATTGATGCGGAACACGCACTGGATGTCGGCTACGCACAGAAATTGGGCGTGAATTTAAATGAGCTCTTAATTTCGCAGCCTGACACGGGTGAGCAGGCACTTGAAATTACCGATGCCTTGGTGCGATCGGGCAGTGTTGATTTAGTCGTGGTTGATTCGGTAGCAGCGCTCACGCCAAGGGCGGAAATCGAAGGCGATATGGGCGATTCTTTGCCAGGTTTGCAAGCACGTTTGATGTCTCAAGCCCTGCGCAAGCTGACTGGCAGTATTAACCGCACCAATACGCTAGTGATCTTCATCAATCAAATTCGTATGAAAATTGGCGTGATGTTTGGTAGCCCGGAGACAACCACGGGCGGAAATGCGCTGAAATTTTATGCCTCAGTTCGGCTCGATATTCGTCGCACAGGCTCAATTAAATCTGGCGATGAAGTGGTGGGTAATGAGACGAAAGTGAAAGTTGTCAAAAACAAAGTTGCACCGCCGTTTAAAGAAGCCCATTTTGATATTCTGTACGGCGCAGGTACATCGCGTGAAGGTGAAATTTTGGATTTGGGCTCGGATGCGAAGATCGTGGAGAAATCGGGTTCTTGGTATAGCTATAACGGGGAGCGTATTGGTCAGGGTAAAGATAACGCCCGCAATTTCCTGATTGAGCGACCTGCTTTGGCACACGAAATTGAAAATAAAGTGCGTGAACAATTGGGCGTACCACTATTGCCTGCTTTCTCTGAGAACTAAGATTCTAGGAAAACTAAATTCGAAGAAAACTGAGTATCAACTTAAGCCTGTGATTTTTATTCACGTGCGAAAAGCTTAGCTGTCCCGTTCATACGGGCGGTAAGGCCACGGTGGTGCGCAAGGGAAGATTACGTAAGTCGGAAAACCGGTCTCCTATGCCATTGGGGATCGGTTTTTTTACATGTGGGTGAAGGCATCTGGCGGCCTGAGCTCAGCGCAAAGCCGCGAGTATTTGAGGGTGGCATGTAGGCGATGCTGTTAGCGCATACAAAATAGTTCAGTGTAGCCCAGTGGATTTAAAGTTTCAGTTTGCTTCCTTGAGGCTGCTGCAGGCTACTCTACGGTCGAATTTTGAGGCCGGCGGCGCGCAGTTAGCTGCATACATGCAGAGATTCACTGCTTAATTGAGTGGTCGCTCGCTAAGCTCGTGCAGCGGTCTTTTGTCTATGCTTCCCTAGGGAAGCGCTCCAAACTCAAGCAATGAGCGCGGTTGCCGTTAATGAATATCGAATGAAAAAGGTGCGTTGTGGAGAGAAGAAAAGTGAGTTTGAAGGCGCGCGCTTTGCGTTATTTGTCGCAGCGCGAACATAGCCGAGTTGAGTTAATGCAAAAGTTGAGGCCTTATTTGCAAGAAGGCGATGACTTGGAGCACCTGATTGCGTTTTTACAGGCATCCAATTTCCTTTCCGATAAGCGTTTTTCCGAATCGCTGCTTAATCGACGGCAAACCCGGTTTGGAAATCAAAAGATTTTGGCGGAGTTACACAGTCACCAAATGTCAGAGGAAGACCTGTCTGTCATTAAAATAAATTTGCGCGAAAGTGAGCTGGCCCGTGCCAATGAGGTTTTGCTGAAGAAATTCCCGATAGCGCCAGTCGATTATGCTGGAAAGGCACAATGCATGCGTTTTTTGGCACAACGTGGATTCACCGGCCGTGCAATTGAGCTGGCAATTGAGTTGGCGTGGAAACCTGAGGGCTAGACTCGTTTCAAAATTCTGCTGATTCTGAGCGCAGAAGGAGTTGGTGGAAACGCAGGGCAATTGCATGAAGCTGTATCAAAACATAAAACCACTCAACACTGAGACACAGAGACACAGAGAAGTTCATGAGAACTTCATAAAGTTACAACGGTTAATGCAAGAAAACATGCCAAAATTCACTCTCTCTTGCTTTTCCTCTGTGCCTCTGTGTCTCAGTGTTGAGCGGTTTTTGGTTCTTCTCTTCATGCGATCGCCCTGGGTGGAAACGACGAGCAATGGAATTGACCACCTAGCTGTGCTAGAATTCTAAGGTTTTTGCGGTGCCGCATAAATGCTTGCTGTTAAGTCCTAGTTAGACTAATTTATGGTCAGCTTTATGTTCGGACCGAGCTTAATTCTTTGTGTCATTTTTTAACTAATACCTCAGTGTCTGAAGGGAAGTCGTATGAAAATCCATGAGTATCAGGGTAAGGAAATCCTCCGTAAATTTGGAGTGACAGTACCGCGCGGTATTCCATGTTTATCTGTTGATGAGGCGGTAAAGGCCGCTGAAACTTTGGGAGGACCAGTCTGGGTCGTCAAAGCGCAAATTCATGCCGGTGGTCGTGGTAAGGGCGGCGGCGTTAAAGTTGCAAAGTCAATGGAGCAAGTGCGCCAATACGCTGATGCGATTTTCGGTATGCAACTGGTGACCCATCAAACCGGTCCTGAAGGCCAAAAAGTGCGTCGTTTGTTGATAGAAGAGGGCGCAGATATTCAAAAAGAATTGTATGTCAGTATGGTCACCGACCGTATTAGTCAACGTGTTGTTTTGATGGCGTCCTCTGAAGGTGGAATGGACATTGAAGAAGTCGCTGAAAAACATCCTGAGTTAATTCATTCCTTGGCGATTGATCCTAGCGCAGGTTTGCAAGACAGCGAAGCAGATGATATTTCCCGTAAGATTGGTGTGCCTGAAGCGTCTCTAGCGGACGCTCGTGTCCAATTGCAAGGTTTGTACAAAGCCTTTATGGAAACGGATTGTTCTTTAGCCGAAATTAACCCCTTAATTTTGACGGGTTCCGGCAAAGTCATCGCATTGGATGCAAAATTTAATTTCGACGCGAACGCCTTGTTCCGTCAACCCGAAATCGTGGCTTATCGCGATCTCGACGAAGAAGACCCTGCCGAAATCGAAGCCTCGAAATTCGACCTCGCTTATATTTCACTTGATGGCAATATCGGTTGCCTAGTCAATGGTGCTGGTTTGGCGATGGCGACGATGGATACCATTAAATTGTTCGGTGGTGAACCTGCGAATTTCTTGGATGTAGGCGGTGGAGCGACAGCAGAAAAGGTGACGGAAGCCTTTAAGATCATGCTGAAAAACCCAGGTCTGAAAGCGATCTTGGTTAATATTTTCGGCGGAATTATGCGTTGTGACGTGATTGCCGAAGGCGTGATTACGGCCTCGAAAGCAGTTTCTCTGAAAGTGCCTTTGGTAGTGCGCATGAAGGGAACGAACGAAGATATTGGCAAGAAAATGTTGGCTGACTCTGGTTTGCCTATCATCTCAGCAGATACGATGGAAGAAGCGGCGCAAAAGGTGGTTGCCGCTGCTGACGGGAAATAATAGAGGAAATTATGAGCATCCTAATCAACAAAGACACAAAAGTCATCACCCAAGGTATCACTGGCAAGACGGGTCAGTTTCATACACGTATGTGCCGCGAATATGCAAACGGTCAAAACTGTTTCGTAGCGGGCGTGAATCCGAAAAAAGCCGGTGAAGATTTCGAAGGCATCCCTATTTTTGCCAACGTTTCAGAAGCCAAGGCCGCCACCGGCGCGAGCGTTTCCGTCATTTATGTTCCACCCGCAGGCGCGGCAGCGGCGATTTGGGAAGCGGTAGAGGCCGATCTTGATTTGGCCATTTGCATTACGGAAGGTATTCCTGTGCGTGACATGATGATGTTGAAAGATCGTATGGCGAAGTCCGGTAGCAAGACTAAATTGCTCGGACCAAATTGCCCTGGATTGATCACGCCAGACGAAATCAAAATTGGAATTATGCCAGGGCATATCCATCGTAAGGGTCGTATTGGTGTGGTTTCGCGTTCCGGTACTTTGACGTATGAAGCGGTGGGACAGTTGACAGCATTGGGTTTGGGTCAGTCTTCTGCAGTTGGTATTGGTGGTGACCCTATCAATGGCCTGAAGCACATCGACATCATGCAAATGTTTAACGATGATCCAGATACCGATGCCGTCATTATGATCGGTGAAATCGGCGGCCCAGACGAGGCGAATGCTTCTTACTGGGTGCGTGACAATATGAAAAAGCCAGTGGTTGGTTTCATCGCTGGTGTGACCGCGCCTCCGGGTAAGCGTATGGGTCATGCAGGTGCATTGATTTCTGGTGGAGCTGATACCGCGCAAGCGAAATTAGACATCATGGAAGAGTGCGGAATTAAGGCCACAAAAAATCCATCGGAAATGGCACGCTTGTTGAAAGCGATGCTGTAAGCTTGTCGCTGTCTAAGCACCGCGCTGATTTTAAAATTGGAATGCGAAACGCTTTGTGTAAGTTGCTGCGAGCATTGATCTTGAAATCGAGCTTGACCTAGTTGGTGTCGTGTTTTTATTTTTTGCTTGAGTATGAGTAGTGGTCTGCTGAGTAAAAACTGCGGAACAAACTTGAAACGATAGGGGAGCCTTGCTCCCCTATTTCGTTTTAAATGTTAAGATGATCTTATTCAGATTCACCTACGGAGATAGCTAAATAATGATGGAAACCCTGTTGACGCTAAATTGGTTGGTCATCGGTCAAATCATATTGATCGATGTCTTACTTGGTGGTGACAATGCGATTGTGATTGCGTTGGCTTGCCGTCGGCTCTCACCTGAACATCAAAGGCTAGGCATCTTGTGGGGTACGGTCGGTGCGATCTTGGCGCGTATCGTGATGTTGGCCTTGGCGGCCTATTTGCTCGATGTGATTTTTGTGAAATTAATCGGCGGTGTACTGCTAATCTGGATCGCCTTTAAATTGTTGCGGGAAGATCAGGCGCAGGACGAAGAATTGAACGCGCCGGAGCGCCTATTTGCGGCGATACGAACGATTATAGTAGCCGACGTTATCATGAGCTTTGACAACGTGATTGGTGTCGCAGCTGCTGTTGAGGCCAGTGACAGTGAGCATCCAGTAACGCTGATGGTGCTGGGCATCTTGGTGAGCATTCCCTTTGTGGTTTGGGGTAGTCGACTTTTGATGCGCTTAATCGAACGATTTCCCAGTATTGTTTTATTGGGGGCGGCCATGTTGGCGTATATCGCCGCAGTGATGATTTGTTCCGAAGCCTTCGTTGTTGCAATATTGAAACAGTATGCTTCGTTTCTCTATATTCCGATTCCCATGCTTGATGTTAAGCTAAACATACTTGGCCTGTTGAGTGCCTTGAGTTTAGCGGTCTGGTCCAAATTTGGAGATAAAAAATCTTGATGCAGTGACAGAACGCGCATGCAAGTGCCAACAACGCCGTAAAATAGCCGTAAAATTATCGATATTTCTCAAGCAAAATATGCCTGCACAATCCGTACTTGAATACGCTAGTCACACCGATATTGGCTTGGTGCGTAGCCATAATGAAGATGCGATTGTGATTTGCCCAGAAGCGGGATTTGCCGTTTTGGCAGACGGCATGGGCGGCTACAATGCAGGTGAAATCGCGAGTCAGATGAGCGTTGATTTAATTAGTGAACGCCTTAAGAATCAACAAGCAAACACTTGGTTGCCACGCCTTCCTTGGCAGGCCTCATCTCCCGAGCGTTGGATTAACGAAGCGGTTACTTTCGCAAATCAAAAAATACTCGAAAAAGCGAGTGAAAATCCCGATAATACCGGCATGGGTACGACCATTGTGGTCGCTGTGAGCTACTATGATCGCCTCATCATCGGTCATGTCGGTGATTCCCGTGCATATCGTTTACGCGAGCAACGATTAGAACAAATCACACACGACCATTCGGTATTGCAGTCACAAATTGATGCCGGTTTAATTTCGCTGGCCGATGCGCAATTTTCACCCATTAAAAATTTAATTACGCGGGCAGTGGGTTCGCATGAAGAAGTCGAAGTGGAAGTGCGTGAGCATCAAATGCAAGAAGGCGATATCTACATGCTTTGCTCCGACGGCTTAACCGATATGCTCGATCAACTACAGTTACAACAAGTTTTGCGTGAGCTTGGACATGACTTGCAGATGTGTTGTGATACCCTAATTTATTTAGCCAATCGTCACGGTGGCTTGGATAATATTTCTGTCGTCTTATTTCGGGTCAATCAATTGCATGAACGTAGTCTAATGGAGTATATTTTTGCAAGTTAAGGGGAATGGTATTGATGCGTGCAAAAATCGATGCACTCAAACTTCAAAGTCACAGTGCGACCTTGCCTCAATGAAAAACATAACTAAAATCTAGTAGGTGGTAAATATATTATGACAAAATTGGTCATCCTCTCAAATGGTCAAGTGCAAAAGGAAGTCACTATTGACCGCGCCCGCCTAAATATTGGGCGCAGGCCTAGCAATGAAATTATATTGGATCATCTGGCAGTCAGTGGTCGCCATGCCGCTTTAGACACCACGACCGAAGGCTCTTTTATTTTGGATTTGGGAAGTACCAACGGTACCTCAGTCAATGGGCAGCCAATCAAAAAGCATTTGCTACAAGACGGCGACATGATAGAAGTCGGCAAGTATCAACTTAAGTTTAAAGTTGAAAAAGAAAGCCCGGCATCACTTCAGGATGAAGCCCCAAAGCAAGCAAAAATTCGCGTTCTGAATGGTGGCAACGCCGGCAAAGAGATGGCACTCACGAAACCCAGCACGACTTTGGGCAGCCCAGGTATTTTGGTCGTCAAAATCATCAAAGAAGGAAATCACCTCACGATCAACTTTATTGAAGGCAAAGTTTTCCCAAAAATAAACGAACAAAGCATAGACGCTAGACCACGCGAACTCAACCATGGGGATGTGATCGATTTATCCGGTACGCGTATGGAGTTTTTTTTG
>JAHFQV010000035.1:0-13744 GCA_023259175.1 Oxalobacteraceae bacterium
TTTTGCTTTGCGGGTTGTGCTTTGCGCCGCCTTCTACGGTGAGCTCTTCAAAACTACGCAGCAATTCTTTTTGTTTATCGGTCAGTTTTACGGGGGTTTCGATCACCACATGGCAAAATAAATCGCCTGCATAACCCGAGCGCACGCCTTTCACGCCCTTACTACGCAAACGGAAAGTTTTACCCGATTGCGTACCTTCTGGGATGGTAAACGAAGCCTTACCGCTTAAGGTCGGCACTTCAATATCGCCACCCAAAGCCGCCTTCACAAAAGAAATTGGAATTTCGCAATGTAAATCATCGCCGTCACGCTGGAACACCGCATGCTGCTTAATTTGGATTTCGACATACAAATCACCTGGCGGTCCGCCATTCACACCGGGTTCACCATTGCCTGAGGAGCGAATCCGCATGCCATGATCGATACCTGCTGGAATTTTAACTTCCAAGGTTTTATTGCCCTTAATACGCCCAGTTCCTGAACAAGGTGAACAAGGATCGGTAATCATTTTGCCGGTGCCATGGCACTTGGGGCAGGTTTGCTGAATACTAAACAAGCCTTGCTGCATACGCACCTGTCCGTGTCCAGCACAAGTGCTACAAGTCACAGGTGAAGTGCCTGGCTTCGCGCCGGAGCCATGACAGGTAGCGCAGGCATCATAACTTGGCACCCGTATCGTCGTATCGAAGCCGTTGGCCGCTTGCTCCAAACTAATTTCAAGGTTGTAGCGCAAATCTGCACCACGATAAACTTGCGGGCCACCGCCACGACGGCCACCGCCACCAAAAATATCGCCAAAGATGTCGCCAAAGGCATCCGCAAAACCAGCGCCACCACCGCCACCACCGCCGCCCATATTCGGATCGACACCAGCATGGCCATAGCGATCATAGGCTTCGCGCTTTTGTGGATCGGAGAGCATTTCGTAGGCTTCTTTACCCTCTTTGAATTTTTCTTCCGCAGTTTTGCTGTCCGGGTTGCGATCCGGATGATATTTCATCGCCAGCTTGCGATAAGCTTTTTTGATCTCGTCATCGGACGCATTCTTCGCCACGCCCAGAATTTCGTAAAAATCACGCTTCGCCATCTCGATTACACCTTGTTTTTATAAAGTCTAGTTTCACTGCACAGTGCAAAATCAAAAGCATTACCGCAGAGGCGCAAAGAACGCAGAATCAGGTTTTTCTCCTCTGCGTTCTCTGCGCCTCTGCGGCTAGCTTTCGCTTTTCAATTATTTGCCGTCTTTCACTTCTTTAAAATCGGCATCAACAACGTCGGCATCTTCTGGCTTAGCTTCAGCGCCTTGGGTTGCGCCTGCGCCGCCTGCAGCAGCCTGTTGCGCTTGCATATCGGCGTACATTTTTTCACCTAACTTTTGCGATGCAGTCGACAAAGCAGCTAATTTAGTGTCGATTTCGGCCTTGTCACCGGCTTTTAATACATCTTCCAAATCTTTAATTGCCGCTTCAATTTTTTCTTTCTCACCAGCGTCTAATTTATCGCCATGTTCTGCCAAGGCTTTTTTGGTGGAGTGAATCAATGCATCACCTTGATTGCGCGATTCGGCCAAGTCTTTTACTTTCTTGTCTTCTTCCGCATTCAATTCCGCGTCTTTCACCATTTTTTGAATTTCTTCTTCGGTCAAACCTGAGTTCGCCTTGATGGTGATTTTATTTTCTTTGCCAGTCGCTTTGTCTTTTGCGCCCACATGCAAAATACCGTTAGCATCGATATCAAAAGTCACTTCAATTTGCGGTGTACCACGGGATGCTGGTGGAATACCTTCCAAGTTAAATTCGCCCAAGCCCTTGTTACGGACTGCGATTTCACGTTCACCTTGATACACTTTGATCGTGACCGCAGGTTGATTGTCATCTGCTGTCGAGAAAACTTGGCTGAACTTAGTTGGAATCGTGGTATTTTTTTGGATCATCTTGGTCATCACGCCACCCAAGGTTTCAATCCCCAAGGACAATGGTGTCACGTCCAACAGCAACACGTCTTTGCGGTCGCCCGACAAGACAGAACCTTGAATCGCGGCACCCACAGCAACCGCTTCGTCTGGGTTCACATCTTTACGTGGTTCCTTGCCGAAGAATTCTTTGACCAATTCCTGAACCTTAGGCATACGGGTCATACCACCGACCAAGATGATATCGTCGATGTCCGAGGTCTTCACGCCCGCATCTTTGATCGCCATACGGCACGGTTCCATGGTTTTCTGGATCAACTCTTCAACCAAAGCTTCTAATTTAGCGCGGGTGATTTTTAAATTCAGATGTGTAGGAGCGCCGTTCGCCATCGCAATGTAGGGCTCATTAATTTCTGTTTGCTGCGCGCTGGACAATTCAATCTTAGCGCGTTCTGCAGAAGCTTTGATACGTTGCAAAGCAATTGGATCTTTGGACAAATCGAGTCCATTGATTTTTTTAAATTCGTCGATGATGTAATCGATGATACGTTGATCGAAATCTTCACCGCCCAAGAAGGTATCGCCATTGGTAGACAAAACTTCAAATTGCATTTCGCCGTCAACGTCAGCAATCTCGATAATGGAGACGTCGAAAGTACCGCCGCCCAAATCATAAACCGCGATTTTACGGTCGCCTTTTTCTTTTTTGTCCAAACCAAACGCCAACGCTGCGGCGGTCGGTTCGTTGATAATGCGCTTAACATCCAGACCTGCGATGCGACCCGCATCTTTAGTCGCTTGACGTTGCGCGTCATTGAAATACGCTGGAACAGTAATGACCGCTTCGGTCACTTCTTCGCCGAGGTAGTCTTCGGCCGTTTTTTTCATTTTGCGCAAAACTTCTGCAGAAATTTGCGGCGGCGCAAACTTTTTATCGCGCACAGAAACCCAAGCATCGCCGTTATCCGCTTTGGAAATCGTAAAGGGCATCAAACCAATGTCCTTTTGCACTTCTTTTTCATCGAACTTACGACCGATCAAGCGTTTGACCGCGTACAAAGTATTTTTAGGATTGGTGACGGCCTGACGTTTAGCTGAAGCACCTACTAAGATTTCACCATCTTCTTGATACGCGATGATAGACGGCGTAGTACGCGCGCCTTCGGCATTTTCAATCACTTTCGGCTGGCCGCCTTCCATGATAGCTACGCAAGAATTGGTTGTTCCTAAATCGATACCGATCATTTTTCCCATGATAATTCCCTATCCTAAAAATATTATTTTCAAACTTGGAGAGCCTTCCCGACTTCAGCAAAGGCTCGATGTTTCTGATGTGCGGCAAAGAAAACGTTTTTCAAGGCTGTTTTGCGTTTTCCACCCTAGTTTTCCACTCAAAACCGACTTTTCGCTTGATTTAGCGCAAAACCCTCGGTCGTTTACTTCGCTTGCGCCACTGTGACTAGCGCCGGACGCAATAAGCGGTCGGCGATGGTATAACCTTTTTGCAAAACCGTGACGATGGTATTGGCTTCCTGATCCGCTGGCACCATCGAGATCGCTTGGTGTTTCATAGGATCGAGCTTCTCGCCTTGCAGCGGATTGATTTCAAGCAGGCGATTTTTTTCGAAAGCGGCACTCAATTGTTTAAGCGTCATTTCTACGCCTTCTTTAATCGACTCAACGGTAGGCGCATCGACTTTCAAACCCATTTCCAGGCTATCTTTCACAGGCACTAAAGATTCAGCAAAACTCTCAATGGCAAATTTATGTGCTTTTGAAATATCTTCCTGAGCACGACGACGAATATTTTCGCCCTCAGCTTTAGCGCGCATAAAGGCATCTTGCAACTCCAAAACCTTGGCTTCCAATTGGGTTAAGGTTTCAGCCGACACGCCCGGCTCAACAGTAGGCTCAACAAGCGGCTCAACACCAATTTCCGCTTCAACCGCAACGGCGGGTGCTTCGACGTTTGGCATATCTGCCTCGGGCGCGACCACAGGCTCCACCGATTTCTCTTGCTCTTGCATTAATAATCCCCTCAAAATAACTTACATTGCCCCTTGAAGTGGGGCACTTTAAAGGCTTTTCAAGAGCTAGGCCGTAATTTTTTCACTAGGCTCGAATTCTTTCCTGGAGCGATATCATGATCGAGGAAAGCTAAAAACCACACAAAACGGAGACACAGATGAAAAACAAGAGGAATTGATTTTGCTGCTTTTTTGGAGTTTGCCTTTATTTAGTTTCTTAGGATTTCTTACGAACTTATCATGAATTACGCATGAATTTCTCTGTGTCTCTGCGCCTCAGTGTTGAGCGGTTTGATATTTTGATCTATCCGTATGCCATGATCCTAGATTCTTTCGCTCTGAGTAGCGTAAAATCACGGGTTTTCATTATCATTTTACGAAGAACAGGATAGCGCATGATTTTAGTAAGCGGAGGCGCTGGTTTCATCGGTGCGAACTTCATCTTAGATTGGCTGGCGCAGTCAGAAGAAACTATTCTCAATGTGGACAAGCTGACCTATGCCGGCAATTTAAATAATTTGGCCTCACTGAAAAATGATCGCCGTCATATTTTCGTTCATGCCGACATTGGTGATAGCGACACCCTCACGCGCCTACTTAAACAACATCAACCGCGCGCCATTGTTCATTTTGCGGCAGAAAGCCATGTTGATCGTTCCATCCACGGCCCAGCCGCGTTCATCGCAACCAATATCAACGGCACATTCAATTTACTCGAATGTGCGCGCCATTATTGGCAGTCACTTGATGCCGACGCTAAAGCAGCATTTCGCTTCTTACACATTTCAACCGACGAGGTTTTTGGCAGTCTAGGTGCGGCGGATGCCCCCTTCACAGAAGCCACTGCCTACGCGCCCAATAGCCCTTACTCAGCGTCCAAGGCAGCATCGGATCACTTAGTACGCGCCTATCACCACACCTACGGCTTACCTACACTCACCACCCATTGCTCGAATAATTACGGCCCTTATCATTTCCCCGAAAAATTGATTCCTTTGATCATCAGCAATGCGCGCGCTGGAAAAAATTTGCCAATTTACGGTGACGGTAGTCAAGTGCGTGACTGGCTCTATGTGAGCGATCATTGCTCAGCAATACGCCGCGTTTTAGAAGCTGGATGTGTAGGCGAGACTTACAATATCGGCGGCTGGAATGAAAAAACCAATCTAAGCGTAGTTCATACCATTTGCGATTTATTAGATGAGCTACAAGCCAAGCCCGAAGGAAGTTATCGTGCACAAATTCGGCATGTTGACGACCGCCCCGGACACGACAAACGCTATGCCATCGATGCCCGAAAAATTGAACGTGAATTAGGCTGGAAGCCCAGCGAAAGCTTTGAAACCGGCCTGCGTAAAACGGTGCAGTGGTATTTGCAAAACGATGCGTGGACCGCGCAAGTGCTATCGGGCGAATATCAACAATGGCTTGCCCAGCACTATCACGGCAGCGATACCAGCGCGACCAACCCCGATCTACTTTAATCGCTATTTCGTTTTAAAAATAAGAGACTCCCCTCATGTCAATTGCAACAAACCTTACAGCAAACCCAAGTAACATGAGCAGCAAGCGCAAAGGCATTATTTTGGCTGGCGGTTCAGGAACGCGGCTTTACCCAGTGACCAAAGCAGTTTCAAAGCAGTTGCTACCGGTCTACGATAAGCCCATGATTTACTATCCGCTCACCTCCTTGATGCTCGCTGGCATACGCGAGATTCTGATTATCTCGACCCCACAGGACACGCCGCGCTTTAAGGAACTTTTAGGGGATGGCACACAATGGGGCATTCACTTGGAATACGCGGTCCAGCCCTCGCCGGATGGTTTGGCGCAAGCTTTTATTATCGGAAAAAATTTCATCGGCGACGCGGCTTCGGCCTTAATTTTAGGTGACAATATTTTTTACGGCCACAGTTTCGAAGACCAGCTACAGGCGGCCGACCAAAATCAACATGGCGCAACCGTATTTGCCTATCATGTGACCGATCCGGAACGCTATGGCGTGGTCGAATTTGACGCACACAAACAAGCGCTCAGCATCGAAGAAAAGCCGATCAAACCGAAATCAAATTACGCGGTCACGGGCTTGTATTTTTACGATCAGCAAATTTGTGATATTGCCGCCCATATCAAACCCTCGGCGCGCGGCGAACTAGAAATCACCGATGTCAACAATGTCTATCTCAAACAAAAGCAATTGCAAGTACAACTCATGGGACGTGGCATGGCTTGGCTCGACACCGGAACCCACGATTCATTGCTTGATGCAAGTCAATTCATTGCCACGATAGAAAAGCGCCAGGGTTTAAAAGTCGCCTGTCCGGAAGAAATCGCTTTCCGACGTGGCTATATCTCGCCTAGCCAATTAGAAAATTTAGCGCAGCCGCTCAAGAAAAATGAGTACGGCCAATACCTTTTGCAGCTCCTGCATGCCACCACGATTTAAATCATTTAAAAAATAAAGTATGAAGATTGTAGCGACCGACTTACCCGAAGTACTCATCATCGAACCGACTGTGTTTGGTGACGAGCGTGGCTTTTTTTACGAAAGTTTTAACGCCAAGAAATTTGCGGCATTCACTGGAATAGATGTCCAATTTGTGCAGGACAATCACTCCAAATCGGCCCACAATGTATTGCGCGGATTGCACTATCAAATCCAACAGGCGCAGGGAAAATTGGTGCGCGTCACAGCGGGTGCAGTGTTTGATGTGGCCGTTGATTTGCGGCGCAGCTCGCCCAATTTTGGCAAATGGACGGGCGTGACACTGTCAGCCGAAAATCATCGACAAATGTGGATACCCGTTGGCTTTGCGCACGGCTTTATCGTGACCAGTGAAAGCGCCGAATTTCTGTATAAAACCACTGATTTTTGGGCACCTGAGCATGAGCGTTGTCTGCGCTGGGATGACCCCACAGTTGCGATTAATTGGCCGCTTTCTGCAGCACCGAGCTTGTCAGCCAAAGACAAAGAGGGTCGCTCTTTGCAAGACATCGAGACTTTTGCATGAAAAGCCCAAAACGCTTAAAAATTTTACTCACGGGCAGCTCAGGTCAAGTTGGGCAAGCATTGCAAGCCCGACTCTCAAGCCAGCACGAGGTAATTGCACCGCAGCGCGGGCAAATGGATTTGAGCAATCGCGATGCAATTGACAGCACATTAGAAAAATTTGCGCCTGATCTCATCATCAATCCAGCCGCTTACACCGCAGTCGATCAAGCAGAAAGCGACCAAGCGGCTGCCCACAGCATCAACGCGCTCGCACCCGCTGCAATGGCGCAATACGCACGCAAACACCAGATCGGATTGATCCATTTTTCCACCGATTATGTATTCAACGGCGAATCCGGCACTGTCTTAAACTCGCCCGACGAGACCGCCCTAGCGTACACCGAAGAACAGCACTGCCAAGCCATCAATGTTTACGGACAAACCAAGCGCGCAGGCGAATTGGCGATCATCGATAGTGGCTGCAAACATTTGATACTACGCACTAGCTGGGTCTACTCGCTTCACGGTAAAAATTTTTTACTCACGATGCTGAAACTTGCGCAAGAACGCAGCAGTTTAAACATCGTCAATGATCAATGGGGTGCGCCCACTTCAGCCGACTTTTTGGCACAGCATACCTGCAATATCATTGAACAAAATTTAGACGCTGAAAATACCGAAGCTTGGTGGCAAACCCATCAAGGCGTCTATCATCTCTGCCCAAGCGGCACGACTAACTGGTTAGGATTTGCCAGCGAAATTATGCGCTTAGCAGCCGACCTGAAGTTACTCAAGCAAATAACGCCGACAGTGCCGAGCTTAAACGGCATTCCAAGTTCAGCTTATCCCACACCTGCCAAACGACCACATAATTCACGTCTTGACACGCAAAAATTTCAAGCCAAGTTTGGACTACCGCTGGCCGACTGGCAAAGCGTTTTACGATCTTGCCTAGCACAACATCCGCGCTTGCAAAATCAACAGCCGCCATCATTCAACTCTGGCGACCCACGCTGATGTCACTCAAGAAAAATACCCTTTGGAATCTCATCGGCGCAGGCGCTCCTCTGATCGCAGCGGCTCTGTGTATACCTTACACCTTACGACAACTCGGTGAGGAAGGCTTTGGCGTACTCACGCTTATTTGGGCACTGATTGGCTATTTTAATTTTTTTGACTTTGGCGCAGGGCGCGCACTGACCTATGAAATCAGCCGGATTTCAAATGCAGGCGAGGCACAAACCACAAACGCAAATGCAAGCGAGATTCATCGTATTTTAAAAGCAGGACTTGCATTAACGCTGGTCACAGGCACCCTAGGTCTAGCTTTCATCGCGCTCTGCGCGTCTTCCCTCGCTCATCACTGGCTCAAGATCAGCCCGCTTTGGCAAAACGCCACCGAAGCAGCACTACAAGTGACCGCACTGGGTGTCATTCCTGCGACGCTGACCAGTGGGCTACGCGGTGCGATGGAAGGCTTGGGTCGCTTTCGAGCTTCCAATCTCAACAAAATATTCATCGGCTTTTGCATGTTTTTACTACCGGCCATCGCCATTCATTTTCACGGCGCAAGCTTATGGCACATCGCGCTCTACTTGGTCGTCGCCCGCTTCTTCGCCCTCATTTATGGCTGTGCTCAATTAAAACAACATTTATGGCGATCGACACCAGAGCCGCTCCAAGAGAATACCCCGCCGCTCACTGCGCAAATGCGTCAATTAATGTCCTACGGATTTTGGGTCACCGTCACTGGCATCGTGAGTCCACTCATGGTGTATGGCGACCGCTTTTTTGTCAGTGCCTTGGTCGGTGCTGATCAACTGTCCATCTACGCGATTCCACAAGAAGGCTTGATGCGCATGTTAATGGTGCCGATTGCGATTTGTGGTGCGCTCATGCCCCTTTTTTCCACATTAAGCATTGCAGCAGAAAAGCGCCAGCACTTTGAATTTCATCTTAAACGCATGACCAAAATTATGCTGGGCCTTTGCCTACTGTGTCTGATGTTGATCTATCCCGTACTCAGCGTATGGATTTCCCCAGCGTTTGCTAGGCAAGCTTTCCCGATCGCCTTAATCCTGGTCCTAGGCAGTTTTTTTAACGGTATCGCGGTCTTACCCTATACCTTTTTACACGCCAACGGAAAAACAAAAACCACAGCGCTGTTCCACTTATTTGAGCTATTTTTCTATTTAGCGATACTCTATCTGCTGGCAAAAAATTATGGCCTGATAGGCGCAGCAGCTGCGTGGGTGATACGCGTCACTCTCGACTGGGCCTTATTGATGTGGGCAGCAAGACGTGAATTAAGATCGCCGGACAGCTTAGCAGCAAGTATTTAAAGAACTTCTTTTTCATGCGATGCCTAAACTTGGTCGAGATTAGCCAACACATGCCCAACAAAGACAAGTAAAATAAACAAAAAACATCAACCTTCAGGAGAGGCATGTCTAGGTCAGCAAAACCAGCCCAATTGTATGCAATGCAGGGTGTACGCTTAGTGCGTTTGGTCTTATTAGTGCGTCTAGAGCGCCTAAGCGAGGCAGACGCGTGATTCACGTTGCCATTGTCAGTCACGGGCATGAAGCGCTTTTGATCGCCAAACAAATGGGTGGCTTGCTGCCTGCCGTCCTCGCCGACGATGACATTCGTTTATGGGTGAAAGATAACCGCCCCGCAGCTTCATTGGCAGACTATTGCAAGACTCACGGCATTTTTTATACGGACGCGCAAGCCGGTTTGGGTTTCGGCGAAAACAATAATCTGCTGTTTCAAACCATAGAACAAAATTGTGGCTTTAAACAAGGCGATATTTTTCTGGTGATGAACCCGGATGTCAGCATCGAAGCGGCCAAGCTGCATCAATTTGCTGCGCAGATGATTACGAGTGGCCATGCGATTGCTTGTCTGAATTTGTTTCGCGATGCCGCCATGCAAATCGAAGATCAAAATATCCGCCATTTTCCGGGCATGCTATCGATACTGCAAATGCCAGTTCGTAATTCTTTTAGTGAAACCTATAACAAAGACCAGATTACAGAAGCGCTGACAGAAATGACGGTAGAGTGGGCCTCCGGTGCGTTTCTCGGCTTCACACCGGAACATTTCAAAAAGCTCGGTGGATTTGACAAGCGCTATTTCATGTATTTTGAAGATGTCGATATTTGCTATCGCTCACGCAAAGACCTGCAGCAAGCCGTCTATTTTTATCCGCAGCTCAAAGCGATACACAGTGCCGCACATCGTAATCGCAATCTCGCGTCACGCCATGCCTTATGGTTTTTCCAGAGTTTTTTTAAATTCCTGCTCAAACGCTATCTAGGATGGGGTCGCGCACCACAACAGGGGCCTAAGGCTTAATGCAATGCGGGTGAAAATTCTAGTCACTGGCGCATCTGGATTCGTCGGCTCACATGTCGTTACCGAACTCATACGTCGTCAGCGCCAAGTCATTGCTACTTCTCGCAGTCCGTTTTCGATTGCCGGTGCCGAAGCACGACAAGTTGCCGATCTCTGCGCCGATACCGATTGGCGCCATTGCTTGGGCGATGTCAATACCGTCATCCATTGCGCCGCACGGGTGCATGTCATGCATGAAACCGCCCAGCATCCTTTAAAGCTATTCAGAGAAGTCAATGTGGCCGGCACGATAGCGCTTGCTGAACAAGCCGCACAAAGCGGTGTAAGTCAGTTTATTTTTATGAGCTCAATCAAGGTCAATGGCGAAGCCACGAGCAGAGAAATTCCCTTCCAAGAAACTGACGCGCCCAAGGCATCCGATCCTTATGGTATATCGAAAGCAGAAGCCGAAGTCGCGCTACAGGCGATTGGAAAACGGTATGGCATGGCCATCACCATCATTCGCCCACCGCTGGTGTACGGGCGCGGTGTTGGCGCGAATTTTTTGAGCATGCTACGCTGGGTTAAAAAACAAATCCCGCTGCCTTTAGCCAGCATCAACAATCTCCGCAGTTTTGTTTATGTACGAAATTTAGCGGACTTGATAGCGCATTGTGTGCAAAACCCGAAAGCCTATGGAGAGGTTTTTTTCGTCTCCGATGGCCAAGACCTTTCCACGCCCGATTTACTCAAACAAGCTGCGTGTGCATTACAGCTACCATCGCGTTTATTTTCCTTCCCGCCGCGCTTACTCATCTTGGGGGCAAGCCTACTTGGGAAGCGCTCCATCGCCGACAGGCTCTGTCAGTCATTGCGGGTCGATACCAGCAAAGCAAGGCAACTACTCGACTGGCAAGCGCCTTATAGCCTACAACAAGGGCTCGGTGATTGCATCGCAAGCCTTAGTGTACTTAGTGCAAACGCCGATGCAAGCAAAAACACCCACCCATCACAAAACCCCGAACAACACCACAATGAAACGTCTATTTGACTTACTTCTTGCCCTTCTCGCTGGCTGTATTTTAGCGCCCGCATTTCTAATCGTCGCCTGCATGGTGAAATTGACTTCACGCGGCCCGGCGATTTATTGGTCTGACCGTGTCGGCAAAGAAAACCAGATTTTTAAGATGCCGAAATTTCGCACCATGCGTATTGACACCCCTGCCGTTGCGACTCATTTATTGGACAATCCCGATCAATACTTAACGCCTATCGGTTCTTTTTTACGCAAATCGAGTTTGGATGAATTACCCCAACTCTGGAGTATTTTGAACGGCGATATGAGCTTTGTTGGCCCACGTCCCGCGCTGTTTAATCAACATGATTTAATCGCCTTACGCACCGAAAAACAAGTTCACACCATCGTTCCCGGATTGACAGGATGGGCGCAAATCAATGGCCGGGACGAATTACCGATTCCACAAAAAGTCGATCTTGATGCCTATTATTTTGCACATCAATCGCTTGCATTGGACATCAAAATTTTATTCCTCACTTTTTTCAAAGTCATCAAACGTGACGGGGTCACGCACTGATATGATGAACACCCTAGTGACACTTCCCCGATTTAAAAAGCAAATCATTGCAGGTTTAGTCGACGCTTTCTTTTTACCCCTAACTTTCATCATCGCCATCGCGGTGCGCTATGACGGCCTCACTTCGGATCGTTTTTTAAATTATGCTTGGCTGATATTCGCAACACCCGCGATCTCTATCCCTATCTTCATACGCTTAGGTCTGTATCGCGCGGTGATACGCTACATCGACCAAAAAATTATTCGTGTCGTGGTCATGGGGGTCTCGCTTTCCGTATTAGGTCTAGGCTTTATGAGCGTCATGACGCATATGAATGAGGTGTCCCGCGGTGTATTTGGCATTTATTGGGCCGGGGCGATACTCTATGTGGGTGCCAGCCGCCTACTGGCACGCAGCTACCTCGCTGGCTATTTCAAACAAAATGATCGCACCAAAGTCATCATCTACGGTGCTGGCAAAGCAGGCGTGCAATTAGCCAATGCGCTTAACGCGGGCGACAGCTTTCTCTGCGTTGCATTTATCGACGACAATCCGCAATTACTTGGTTCATCGATGGCGGGCATTGCTGTTCATACGCCCAATGCAATCGACAAACTCAGTAAGCAAGGTGTTAAAGAAATTTTCCTAGCACTTCCCAGCATTTCCAAAGCGCGACAAAAACAAATCCTTGATCAACTCGAAGCTTACAAACTACGTATCAAGGTCACACCTTCGATCAAAAGCTTGGTCAATGGAGAATTACGCGTACAGGATATTCGTGATGTTGAAATCGAAGATTTACTAGGACGCGATCCAGTCGAACCAGACGAAAAACTACTGGCAACCTGCATCACCGATAAAAACGTATTCGTGTCCGGTGCCGGTGGCTCGATTGGTTCAGAACTATGCCGACAAATTTTACGGCAACGCCCAAAGCGTTTGATCTTGTTAGACATGTCCGAGTATTCGCTCTACACCATCGAACAAGAACTCAGCGCACTTGCATTACAAATCGCAGCGCATTGCAAAATTACGCCCTTTCTCGGGTCGATTCGCGACAATCAAAAATTAGCCGAGATTTTTAAACATTTTCAAGTCGACACGGTCTATCATGCGGCCGCCTACAAACATGTGCCCTTGGTTGAACACAATCCAATTGAAGGCATACTCAATAATGTTTTCGGAACGCTGACATTAGCGCAAACGGCAATCGATGCCCAAGTTAAACAGTTTGTCCTCATCTCAACTGACAAAGCAGTGCGGCCAACCAATGTGATGGGTGCCACCAAGCGTCTCGCTGAATTAATATTGCAAGCCCATGCACGCCGCCAGAACACGACCCGCTTTTGCATGGTTCGCTTTGGCAATGTCTTGGGTTCTTCCGGCTCCGTCGTGCCGCTGTTTCGCAAACAAATCATGCAAGGAGGGCCGATTACTTTAACGCATAAAGAAATTACCCGCTATTTCATGACCATCCCGGAAGCGGCGCAATTAGTCTTGCAAGCGGGCGCGATGGGCGCAGGCGGTGACGTGTTCGTACTCGATATGGGCGAACCCGTGCGCATCATAGATCTTGCTAAGCGCATGGTGCATTTATGTGGTCTAGAAGTGCGCTCTGAAGAACACCCTGACGGCAACATCGTCATCGAAGAAGTCGGGCTACGCCCCGGTGAAAAACTGTATGAAGAATTGCTGATAGGCGACAAGGTAGAGCGCACCACACATCCCTTAATTATGCGAGCGCAAGAAGCAGAATTGCCTTGGACCGAATTACACCCAGCGCTACAAGAATTAGAACAAACTTGTGACGCGTTTGACTACGAAAAAGTGCGTCACTTGATCCAACAATTAGTCGTCGAATATCAACCGCAATGCGGTATCGAAGATTTTATTTGGCAG
>JAHFQV010000035.1:13844-17860 GCA_023259175.1 Oxalobacteraceae bacterium
ATGTCCCTCCTTTCCAAAAGCATTTTCAAAGCCTACGATATTCGCGGCATTATCGGTCAAACCTTAGATACCGAGGTCGCCTACGCAATCGGGCAAGCCTTTGGCACTGCGGCGCTGGCGAAAAACGAACAGACCGTCATCATCGGGCGCGATGGACGCCTCTCGGGCCCATCATTATCCGCCGCCCTCGCGCTCGGACTACAAGCGACTGGTATCAGTGTCATCGACCTCGGTGTGGTGGCAACGCCTATGGTGTATTTTGCGACAGAAGTTTTAGGTGCATCATCGGGCATCATGGTCACTGGCAGCCACAATCCGCCCGACTATAACGGTTTCAAAATGGTGCTAGCAGGCGAAGCGATTTATGGCGATACCATACTCGCCCTGTATCAAAGCATACTCGACAAAAAGTTTTCTATCGGTGCCGGAAATTATCGCGCCCACGACATACAAACGGCGTACCAAGAACGTATCATTGAAGACGTTAAAATCGCTCGCAAACTCAAGATCGCGATTGATTGTGGAAACGGCGTTGCCGGTGCCTACGCTGGCAATTTGTACCGCGCAATGGGTTGCGAAGTGATTGAATTATTTTGCGAAGTCGATGGCCACTTTCCGAATCACCACCCCGACCCTGCCCACCCGGAAAATCTGCAAGATTTAATCCATTGCCTGCAAACGACCGATGCCGAAATCGGCTTAGCCTTCGATGGCGACGGTGATCGTCTAGGTGTGGTCACCAAAGACGGACAAATCATTTACCCAGATCGACAATTGATGTTATTCGCCGCCGATGTATTGACACGTCACGCTGGCGGGCCAATTTTGTACGATGTGAAATGCACCCGTCATTTAGCCCCCTGGATTAAAGCCCACGGTGGGACACCACTAATGTGGAAAACAGGCCACTCTTTAGTCAAGGCCAAACTCAAAGAAACCAGCGCTCCTTTGGGCGGAGAAATGAGTGGGCATGTCTTCTTCAAAGATCGCTGGTACGGCTTTGACGACGGCATGTACACTGGCGCGCGCCTACTGGAAATTTTGAGCAGTGTCGCCGACATGACGCAAACATTAAATGACTTACCGCAATCCTTCAGCACGCCCGAATTACAATTAAAACTGGCTGAAGGGGAAAATTTTACCCTCATCGCGCAAATGCAAGCGAACCCCCATTTCCCCGGTGCGACAGAAATTATTAACATCGACGGCCTAAGAGTGGAATACGCGGATGGCTTCGGTTTAGCACGCTCATCAAATACCACACCCGTCATCGTGATGCGCTTTGAAGCGGAAACGCCCGAGGCATTGGCGCGTATTCAAGCGGCGATGAAAACGGCCATTTTAGCGGTGAAAGCAGATGCCGTTTTGCCGTACTAAACAAGCGACCATGAAAATACTCCTCATCCGTGTTTCTTCACTAGGCGATGTACTGCACAATATGCCGATGGTCGATGATCTCAAGACACACTATCCCGACGCGCAAATTGATTGGGTTGTGGAAGAAGCCTACGTCAATCTGGTACGGCTACAACCCAAGATCAACAAAATCATCCCTTATGCGTTGCGCCGCTGGCGTAAAACTTGGCGCGACAAAGCCACACGCGATGAATTCAAAAGCTTTTATCGAGAACTGCGCAAAGAAGCCTACGATCTCGTATTAGAAACCCAGGGACTCTTCAAAACGGGTCTCATCATGGGCTTAGCACGCACAGCTCCCAATGGCAAAAAAGTCGGGCTCGCCAATGGCACCGAAGGCTCAGGCTACGAAGGCATATCGCGCATTTTTCATAATCAAAGTGTCACCGTTGATCGCCATACGCATGCGGTATTACGTGGTCGCTTAGTCGCAGCGACTGCCTGCGGCTATGCAGTCAACACACCGGCCAGCTTCGGACTAGATAAACTCAACTTAAACCCAGAATGGATGCCACAAGGACACTATATCGTGTTCTTCCACGGCACAGCAGGCGCTTCCAAAAAATGGGCGCGTAGCAACTGGATCTCCACCGCCCGTGACCTACAAATCAAAGACTGGCCCATCCTACTCCCCTGGGGTAACGCCGAAGAAAAACAAGAAGCCGAAGCGATGGCAGAACACATGCACCAAGCCATCGTACTGCCCAAATTGACGATGCAAGAAGCCATCGTACTAGCACAACGCGCCGCCCTAGTCATCGGCGTAGACACAGGCCTCACCCACATCGCCGCCGCCTACGAAACCCCAACCATAGAGCTGTATTGCGACTCACCCAAATGGAAAACGGAAGGCAATTGGTCACCGAAAATCATCAACCTAGGCGATCAAGGAAAGCCGCCTAGTGTGGCTGAGGTGGAGATTGCGTTTGAAACCTTACTTAGGATGCAGGAATGATATCCATACTTAGCTTACTCTTAGTATCAGCATCGACAAAATTGGTATTGACCTGCCCCGAACAAATCGAAACACAGCAGGAAATCGTATCGAAAGTAGACGGATGGCATATATCCAAGGAGAGTCCTAACCGATACGATAGAGAAGAATTACATGATCAAAGTACCTCTACAAAGAACAAAGGGGGAAGACTAATTGGTTTTTCATCCGGCCCTCCAGAAAAAATGGAAGTTTTGGTACCTGATGGATATAAAAAATTAAAAGCTAAGCATCGTGGGGGAATTAGTACTTGGACGCTTACAAAATCCGCAGGTGTTTACTTTATGTGCGGCTACCAAGACACCACTATTATGCTTTCTCGCGAACTCCCCGAAGGCTATGGAAAATGTTTTATTCAGTATGATGGGACAAGCTATACACAAACAGCGTGGTGCGAAAAATAATAGACGGTGCTGCCTCGTATCCAGAGCGGAGATCGCGTTAGAGCGCTTGTTGAGTCCGCATCTGTAAAATCCCGATCTTGCGAGCCACAAGAAAATAGACTAGACTTAGTCAAGTTAGACACCTTTGAGGTAGAAAATTATGTCAAACATTAACATCCACGAAGCAAAAACTCAGTTCTCCAAGTTAATTGAAGCCGTGATACAAGGCGAACAAGTGACGATTGCGCGGGCGGGAAAACCAGTCGCCAATTTAGTGCCTATTAACAAACGTCCAGCACGTAAGCCGGGCGCACTTAAAGGTAAGATTAAGATTGCCGATGATTTCGATGCGCCCTTACCTGCTACAGTTTTAGCAGATTTTGAAACTTAAATATGCGTATTTTATTGGATACCCATATCTATATTTGGTGGTTGCAAGATAGCCCCAAGCTCTCATCAGTGGCACGCGAAGCCATATTAAACGCTGAGGAAGTGTATGTCAGTAGCGCGACGATTTGGGAAGCAGCGATTAAAATTGGGTTAGGTAAATTGGATGCCAATCTCGACGAATTATTGGAACAAATTCGTTTAAATGATTTTCTCGAATTAGGGATTTCCGTTCGACACGCTTGGCAAGTGGCACAACTACCTAGTCATCACCGCGATCCCTTTGATCGCATACTTATCTCCCAAGCAATGTGTGAGCCATTACGGCTCTTAAGCTCGGATAAGCTGCTTAGCCAATATTCTGAATTGGTGGATGTCGTTTGAAAAAATAGTGGCTATGGAACGCGGTCACGCTTAGTGCTTGTCGATATTGGTCGCTTTTTTTTGCGGTGTCTGAGGCTTACTTTCTACCTTACTACCCGGCTCCAATATCTGCACGAAAATCTCGTCTTTTTTGATCATACCCAATTCAAAACGAGCGCGTTCTTCTACTGCTTCTGTGCCGTTTTTTAAGTCTTGAACTTCGGAGTCCATTTTCGCATTGCGCGCTTTAAGGGCTTCATTTTTGACTTGCGCCGCCGTCACTTGTTTATCTAGCGCCCAAACTTTCAGCCAGCCACCTTTACCCAACCAGAGTGGATACTGGATGAGAATTAAAAGTGCGACGAGGATGAGGGTGATTAGGCGCATCGGCGATTAGAAAAGAACGCTCAATTTTCGTCATGCCGGACTTGATCCGGCATCCAGAATTGCGCTACTAGCTTTCAAGACTGGAT
>JAHFQV010000035.1:17960-27669 GCA_023259175.1 Oxalobacteraceae bacterium
TTTTCTACGGAAGGGGCAAAGCCGCCTTCGTCACCAACGGCAGTGGTCAGGCCTTTGTCGTGCAGGATTTTCTTCAAGGCGTGAAACACTTCTGCGCCGTAGCGTATCGCTTCGCGGAAAGACGGTGCGCCAACCGGGATAATCATGAACTCTTGCAAGTCCAGATTATTGTCGGCATGCGCGCCACCGTTAATCACGTTCATCATCGGCACTGGCAATTGCATGGCGCCAGAGCCGCCGAAGTAACGGTATAAAGGCAAACCGGCTTCTTCCGCAGCCGCTTTCGCAACCGCCATCGAGACGGCCAGCATGGCATTGGCACCTAAGCGGCCTTTGTTTTCAGTGCCATCTAAATCGATCAAAGTGCGATCTAAGAAGGCTTGTTCGTTGGCATCCAATCCCATGATCGCTTCGGCGATTTCGGTATTGATGTTTTCGCAGGCTTTCAATACGCCTTTACCCAAGTAACGGGATTTATCACCGTCACGCAATTCTATCGCTTCACGCGAACCAGTCGAGGCACCCGACGGTACGGCAGCACGTCCCATGACACCGGATTCTAACAAGACATCACATTCCACGGTGGGATTGCCGCGTGAATCCATGATTTCACGACCGATAATATCTACGATAGCACTCATTTAATTCTCCAAAATGTACGAAGCCAAATTCAAAACTCACCGCATATATAGAGAAATCGCAGATTAAACTGAGGTTTTCTCTGCGATGAGCATTTTTTTCTTTATTTAAAATCGGTTTCTAAAAACCCATTCTTCTTTACGACGCGATCCAGATCAAGCAAGGTCGCCAACAATTCTTTCATGCGTCCCAGCGGCACGGCATTGGGACCGTCTGACATGGCTTGTGCTGGATTGGGGTGGGTTTCCATAAACAAACCGGAAATACCAACCGCAACTGCAGCACGCGCTAACACCGGTACGAATTCGCGCTGACCACCTGATGAAGTGCCTTGACCGCCAGGCAATTGCACCGAATGCGTGGCATCGAAAACGACCGGGCAATTGGTTTCGCGCATAATGGCCAGTGAACGCATATCCGAGACTAAATTGTTATAGCCGAAAGAGACACCGCGTTCGCAGGCCATGAAATTATCTTCTGGCAGACCCGCTTGTTGCGCAGCCAGCCGGGCTTTGGCAATCACATTGATCATATCGTGTGGTGCCAGGAATTGCCCCTTCTTGATATTGACGGGCTTACCCGATACGGCGCAGGCTTGAATGAAGTCGGTTTGACGACACAAAAACGCCGGGGTTTGTAATACATCGACTACCGCAGCGACCGGTTTGATTTCGTCTATCTCGTGGATGTCGGTCAATACGGGCACTTGCAATTGTTTCTTAACGTCAGCCAAAATTTCCAGACCTTTTTCCATTCCCAAACCACGAAAGGAAGTGCCAGAGGAACGATTGGCTTTATCGAAGGAGGACTTGTAAATGAAGGGGATACCTAAGGCCGCCGTCATTTCTTTCAGCGCACCCGCGGTATCCATCGCCATTTGGCGTGATTCGATCACACAAGGGCCAGCGATGAGGAAAAAAGGCTGATCCAGTCCTACGTCAAATCCACAGAGTTTCATGCGCGGGTTCCTTAGGCTGATTTGGTTTGCATTGTTTGCAGGCTTTGCTTATGCGCAATGGCAGCACGTGCGAAAGCGGTAAACAAAGGATGTCCATCGCGAGGCGTGGATTTGAATTCAGGGTGATATTGCACGCCCAAATAGAAAGGATGCACGCTCTTCGGCAATTCAATAATTTCGCACAAGTCTTCACTAGGCGTGCGGGCTGATACGACTAAGCCAGCTTCTTCGACGCGCTTTAAATAATGATTATTCGCTTCATAACGATGACGATGACGCTCAGTCACCACATTGCCATAGATGTCGGCCGCGAGTGTGCTTGGCTGTACTGCGCAAGTTTGCGCGCCTAAACGCATAGTGCCACCGAGATCAGAATTTTCGTCACGCAATTCGACTTTGCCGTCGTGGCTTTGCCATTCGTTAATCAGGGCAACGACGGGTTGTTCGGTTTCCAGATCAAACTCGGTGGAATTGGCGAGCGGCAAACCGGCTTTGTTACGCGCATATTCAATCAAGGCCACTTGCATGCCTAGGCAAATTCCAAGGTAAGGAATCTTATTTTCACGGGCATAACGCGCCGCCAAAATTTTACCTTCGACACCGCGTTTGCCAAAACCACCAGGCACTAAAATCGCGTCATATTTCTCTAGCGCGTGCGTGCCATGCGCTTCAATTTCTTCTGAATCGACATACTCAATATTGACCCGGCTTTCGGTATGAATCCCCGCGTGACGCAAGGCTTCCGTCAGAGATTTATAAGACTCCGTCAAGTCAACATATTTGCCGACCATACCGATGGTGACTTCTGATTTTGGATTTTCCAAAGCGTAAATCAGCTTATCCCACATTGCCAAATTCGCTGGCTGCGGTGACAAACCTAATTTGTCGCAAACGATTTTATCCAAGCCTTGATCGTGCAACATTTGCGGAATTTTATAGATGGTGTCGGCATCCCATACGGAGATGACCGCTTCTTCCATCACATTGGAGAAGAGCGAAATCTTAGCGCGCTCATCATCAGGGATAGGACGATCTGCACGGCATAACAAGGCATCGGGGAAGATACCGATTTCGCGCAATTTTTGTACGCTGTGTTGCGTCGGTTTGGTTTTGAGTTCACCCGCCGATTGCAAATAAGGGACTAAAGTCAAATGCACAAAGGCCGCAGAATTTTTGCCGGCACGCAGGCTCAATTGACGCGCTGCTTCCAAGAAAGGCAGGGATTCGATATCACCGACAGTACCACCGATTTCGACCAAAGCGACATCAAAACCGGCCGCACCACGATGAATAAATTCCTGGATTTCATTGGTAATGTGAGGTATCACCTGCACGGTTTTACCCAGATATTCACCACGACGTTCTTTGCGTATCACGGATTCGTAAATCTGCCCGGTGGTGAAGTTATTCACCTTTTTCATTTTGGCAGAAATGAAGCGCTCGTAATGACCCAAATCGAGATCCGTTTCGGCACCGTCATCGGTCACGAAAACTTCACCGTGTTGAAATGGACTCATGGTACCCGGATCCACATTGATGTAGGGATCGAGTTTAAGCATGGTGACTTTAAGACCGCGCGATTCCAAAATCGCAGCGAGAGAGGCAGCAGCAATGCCTTTGCCTAGAGAGGAGACGACGCCCCCAGTAACGAATACAAACTTAGTCATTGCAGAAGGTGCCAGACGGCACAAGCGGGAAATTCGAATTATACATCATCCGCAGACGCTAGATACGGAGCGCCGCGGAAAATTTTCCCGACTACGGAAGCTATTGCACTTCATGTAACGACCGTCGTCTATCGAGACGAAGGGAAGCCACAGTACCCTCAAGAGCCGCCTAGTTATAAATCACATCAATACGATAACTCGAACTAACGCCCAAAGGACTCTTCATTTGCACGAACACATGGCCTGATCCTGCAGGACAAGTGGCTAGCGGCGAGAGTGACAAAGTGTGATTCGTACCCGTTTTAATCACTTCAAAGGGCGCTGTTACGGTCGAAGAAAAAATAGAGCCGCTCACTGTCGTCGGGTCTTGCAGCGTCAAGGCCGTTCCTGTCGGCATCGTATAGCCATATCGGTCGCTCACAACGAGATTAAATAATTGCGGCACACAATTTCCTGCGGTGAAGGTCACGGAGCTTGGAACCCCAGTGATTGACCCAGTTGACGCACTATTGATGAAGCGCGCCGATGCCGTCAAGGTGTTACTGCCATCGGTTGTAGTGGCGACGACAGTAACCTCAGATTTTGAAGGCGCTTGACTGCGCCATAACACCTGGCACTTACCATTGACGGTGATGCAACGGGCATTGTCTGCCGTGCCTTTATCACCAACTATTGCACCACTATCGACCGTAAACACCACAGGCGTGCCATTGGCCACGACACCGCCATTAGCATCGGCCAGCAGCACCGTGATGAGATTAAGCGTGCCACCAAAATCGTAGCCCTCGACATCAAGGTTTTCAACATAAAGACCAAAATGGGTTTGGGTAGGCAAACCTGTTGTCACGGTCACAGAATCTGAAATCGCATTGATCGACATCCCGTCAACGGTCGTCACCACGCGCAAAGTGGTCGGCTTAGTTCCCGAGCGTACTGCCGCTGTGACGATACCCGATCCGTCGGTAATCGCTGAGTTTGCCACTAGACTAACCGTCTCTGAGCTCTGTACTGAAAAATTGACCTTGGTATTGGCAACACCCACATTGGTGCTATCAACGACTTTAAACTGCAATAAGGCAATCTCGGTACGTCCATTACCGCCCGAGCCCTGGATCACAATGGAATTATCAGCCGGAATCGCCGACACGAAATTAACCGCCGCTGGCACTGCCAACACAGGCGAACCTACTTGAAAACTGGCCTTTGAAGAAACTGGCTGCGCACCGACAATATTGGCCGTTGCCGTAAGCGTACCCGCGCCCGAACCTGAACCGGCTTTTAAATTGAGTGTGGCGACACCATTCGCATCGGTCAAGGCAGTTCCAGAGACTGGCAGTAAAGTGGCGATCGCGGAATCAAGCGAGTAGGTCACAACCACATTGGCTGCAGGCAAACCGAGTTGGTTGACGAGCACGGCGCGCGCGGTCAAGACATTCGTACCCGAAACCAAATTGGCTGGCGCGCCACTCAGATCCAGCAAGCTCAATTGAATTTTCCCTTCGGGTGAATTATTGTCCGAATTCGGACTCACCGCAAAAGTCGCTTTGGCGCTGATCGGAGTCGCACCGACCACACTCGCGCTCGCCGATACCGTTCCCGCGCCCGAACCTATGCCCGCTTTCAAATTAACCACGGCCACGCCATCGGCATTCGTTAAGGCAGTTCCCGTCGATGGTTGCAAAGTAGCGATGGTGGTATCAACGCCAAAATTAACGACGACATTTTGCGCAGGCAATCCCTTTTCATTCAAAACAATGGCCCGCGCCACCAAAGTATTCGAACTAGAAAGTACATTGGCGTTCACGCCCTTAGCATCGATTAAATTCAATTGAATTTTGCCATCGGGCGAATTATTAATGCCACTGGGATTGACTGCAAAGCTCAATTTTGCGCTCACTTGCGTTGTGCCGACCACAGTCGTTCTGGCCGTGATGCTGGCAGCTCCCGTGCCAACACCCGCTTTGATGGTCACGATGGCGATTCCGTCTGCATTTGTTAATGCCGTTCCAGTCGCAGGCAAAAGCGAAGCAATTGCACTATCAACCGCAAATGACACCACCAGGTTTGGCGCAGGCATGCCTTTCTGATCCACCACTACCGCCTTGGCGATCAATACATTGGCACCTTCCAAAAGAGTCGATGCTGCGCCATTTGTCGCCAACAAATAGAGCGAAATTTTTCCTTCGGGTGGATTGGTGTTCGAGCCCGCCTTGATCGCGAAGGGCACTTCCGACTTTAGTGACTCGGTTGCATTGGCCACTTTGGCTAAGGCTACTAAGTTAGTCGCCCCGGGTGTGGTACCCGCTTCCACTGTGACTTGGGCTTCCCCTTTTGCATCCGTCAATGCGGTACCGCTAATAGGACTAATCACCGCCAAACTGCTTTGCACCGAAAACGTGACGATGGTGTTGGCCGCAGGCTTACTATCGGTGCCCGTGACGATCACTTTTGCGATGAAAGTTTTGCCTGCTTCAAAACTGTTCGCGCTACTACCATCGCTATTGGTCAGAACCAAACTCATTTTCCCATTGGGCAGTTGGTTATTCGAATTGACTGTCGCCGGAGCACCTACACCACCCCCACCACAAGCAGCCAATGCAAGCAACTGCAGCATCACAAATAATCGACGAATAAATTGAGTCACGCGAAATTCCCTTTTCGGCTTGAGTGCAGAACATAAATTGCTAGGAAATTGTTCGCACCGCTAATGGCTATTGAAAAACTCTGCACACGCGTTACGGAATTTTAAAGTGTTCGCCCGATTTCTGTACGACTAATACAGCGAGCATTCCAGCTTCAAAAATTTGACCGTGCTTAGTCGGTGCAGAGCTTTCTATTGATCTAGGGAAGTATCACACAAGGCAGAGGGTTTAATCAACCCTTCGCAGCTCAGCAGGCAAATAGATGTCGCGAATCACCACAAATAGGCTTGTGCGCGATTCGCGTGAGAAGGAATAGATGCTGCCTATTTTTTCCGCATCGGAGGCAAATCCGTGCAAACGCCTTTATAGACTTCCGCTGCCATCCCCATGGTTTCACCCAAAGTCGGATGTGGATGTATGGTCTTGCCGATGTCAAGCGCATCAGCACCCATTTCAATGGCCACGGCCAACTCGCCTATCATATCGCCCGCATGCGTTCCGACAATGCCGCCACCAATGATGCGTTTAGTTTCCGCATCAAAAATAAGCTTGGTGAATCCTTCAGGGCGGCCATTGGCGACCGCGCGACCCGAGGCTGACCACGGAAATACGCCCTTTTCTACCGCCAAGCCCTTGGCTTTTGCTTCGTCTTCCGTTACGCCGACCCAAGCCACTTCAGGGTCGGTATAAGCCACCGATGGAATCACGCTCGCATCAAAATAAGCTTTCTCACCGAATGCCGCTTCGGCTGCGACATGCGCCTCATGTACCGCCTTATGCGCCAACATCGGCTGCCCAACTAAATCACCAATCGCAAAAATATGCGGGACATTAGTACGCATTTGTTTATCGACCGGAATAAAACCACGGTCCGTCACGACCACGCCGGCTTTATCGGCAGCGACTTTTTTACCGTTTGGACTACGGCCTACCGCCACCAACACTAAGTCATACAGTTGTGCAGCCGGTGCGGCCACACCCGCCTCCGCTGATTCAAAAGTAACCTTGATGCCTTCAGGCAGCGCCTCCACGCCCACGGTTTTCGTCTTCAACATCACATTATCGAAGCGCTTCGCATTGTGCTTTTGCCAGACCTTCACCATGTCACGATCCGCGCCCTGCATCAACCCATCTAACATTTCGACTACGTCTATCCGTGCACCCAAAGTGGAATACACCGTCGCCATTTCCAAGCCTATGATGCCGCCGCCAATGACCAACATGCGTTTAGGAATCTGGCGCAATTCCAGAGCGCCAGTGCTATCAACAATCCGTGGATCAACCGGCACAAAAGGCAGATTCACAACCGAAGAACCTGCCGCAATCACCGCGTTTTTAAACTTTATCGTTTTCTTACTACCATCGGCCGCCGTCACTTCGATGTGATATGGGCTCACAAACTGACCGACACCCTGCACCACATTGACCTTACGTGCTTTGGCCATACCGGTTAAACCGGTCGTCATTTTTTTTACGACACCGTCTTTGTGCGCACGCAATTGATCCAAATCGATTTGCGGTGCAGCGAACGTCACGCCATGTCCCGACATATTCGCCGTTTCGTCAATCACTGCAGCGACATGCAACAAGGCTTTCGATGGAATACAACCGACATTCAAACACACGCCACCCAAGCTTGCGAAGCGCTCGATCAAGACCGTATTCATGCCCAAATCAGCAGCACGGAAAGCGCAAGAATAGCCTCCTGGCCCCGCACCCAACACCATCATGTCGCATTCAATATCGACCGGGCCACTATAAGCAGCAGCAGCCACGGTGGAAACAACGGGGGCAGCAGGCGTCGCGGATACCGCAGGTACATTTGCAACTGGTGTCGCCGAACTAGCGACCGGTGCCGCAGCGACGCTCTCCACCACCAGCAGCAAACTACCTTCAGCTACTTTGTCTCCGACCTTAATTTTGACTTCCTTAACGACACCTGCATGACTCGATGGAATTTCCATACTTGCTTTGTCTGACTCCACCGTAATTAAGGATTGATCTAGCTTGATGCTGTCACCGACCTTGACCAATACTTCAATAATTTCGACTTCTTTAAAGTCACCAATATCTGGGACCTTGACTTCGATTGTGCTCATTGTTTCGCTCCGATCGTTACTTTCGTAGGCTAGGCATTTGCCCACCATTTTTCGCCCATATTTTCTTCACGCGTAGGCAGCAGTTCGTGTCCCCTACGTCCACGCAGCACTTACAGCATGGTTTTCCGCAAATCAAAGAGTACATCCGCCAGATAGGCCGTAAATTTCGCTGCCATCGCACCATCAATCACCCGATGATCGTAAGACAAAGACAAAGGCAACATCAAACGAGGAATGAATTGTTTGCCGTCCCAAACTGGCTTCATAGAAGATTTAGACAAACCCAAAATAGCGACTTCCGGCGCGTTAATGATAGGCGTAAACGCCGTACCCCCAATGCCACCCAAAGAAGAGATCGTAAAAGTCGCGCCTTGCATATCAGCCGGTTTCAATTTGCCGTCGCGTGCTTGTGCCGACAATTCACCCATTTCGGTCGCGATTTGCGAAAGCGTTTTTTGATCCGCATTTTTGATGACAGGCACGACCAAACCATTCGGCGTGTCGGCCGCAAAACCGATGTTGTAATACTGTTTAAGAATTAAATTCTCGCCCGTTGCATCCAGCGATGCGTTGAAAGCTTTAAATTTTTTCAGTGCTGCCACACTGGCCTTAATCACAAAGGCCAACATCGTTAATTTCACACCCGATTTAGCGAGCGCTTCATTTGAAGATTTACGGAATTCTTCCAGACCTGTAATGTCAGCTTCATCAAATTGCGTCACATGCGGAATCATGACCCAGTTGCGATGCAGATTCGGGCCGCTCAGTTTTTTGATGCGCGACAAAGGCAGTAATTCGGTCATACCAAACTTACTAAAATCAAGCGAAGGCCAAGGCAAAAGATTCATGCCCGTACCACTGTTGGCGCCGGACGCAGCAAGCGGTGCAATCGCAAGGCCAGCGACACCAGCGACGACACCCTTCACATAATTTTGTACGTCTTGCTGCGTAATACGACCTTTTGCCGCGCTGCCTGCTACTTTACTCAAATCGACACCGAGCTCACGCGCAAATTTGCGTATCGATGGTGAAGCATGCGACTTGCCTGGCGCGACGCTAGCCACCGCTGGCGCACTCGCTACGACAGGAACGGGTATTGCCGCAGGCGTTGGTGTTACTACAGCCGCGGGAGCCACTGCGGAAGCAGGTGCAGCGAGAACGGCACCATCAGCATCGAGTAGCACCATCAAAGAACCCAAGGCGACTTTATCGCCGACTTTGACTTTAATTTCCTTCACCACACCGGCGTGGCTAGAAGGAATTTCCATACTGGCTTTATCGGACTCCACCGTAATTAAGGATTGATCGACCTTAATCGTATCACCGACTTTGACCATCAATTCAATCACTTCCACTTCTTTGAAATCGCCGATATCCGGGACTTTGACTTCTACTATACTCATAATGTTCGCTCCGATTTTTCACCTAGATGCATACATGCACCAAATTCATGTTTTGGAAAACTCATTCAGAAACTTTTTTAAAACCTCTCAACACAGAGACACGGAGACACGGAGAAATTCAAAACAGAGAAAACCTCTCATTTCGGTTTTCCTCTGCGCTCTCTGCGCCTCTGCGGTGAAGGGTTTTGAATCAACACCAAACAGCGGGCTCGCCCTACAATTTTGCACTCAACAAAATACCCAATTCACTTTAAAACCCTAAAACCCCTCAACGCCGAGACGCTGAGGCGCGGAGAAATTC
>JAHFQV010000035.1:27769-31133 GCA_023259175.1 Oxalobacteraceae bacterium
CCAAACAGCCCACTCGTAGGGCGGGTGAAACCCGCGCTGCTCAGCTGCTCAATGAGCCCACGGCGCGGGTTGCACCCGCCCTACAGTTTTACACCAGTCACTTTAAAACCTCTCAACACAGAGACACGGAGACACGGAGAAATTCAAAACAGAGAAAACCTCTCTCTCAAGATTTTCCTCTGCGCCTCTGCGGTAAAGGGTTTTGAATCAAACCCAAACAGCCCACTCGTAGGGCGGGTGAAACCCGCGCTGCTCAGCTGCTCAATGAGCCCACGGCGCAGGTTGCACCCGCCCTACAGTTTTACACCAATCACTTTAAAACCCCTCAACGCCGAGACGCTGAGGCGCGGAGAAATTCGAAAACAGAGAAAACCTCTCTTCTAAGGTTTTCCTCTGCGCCTCGGCGTCTCGGCGTTGAGGGGTTTTTAACCAAGTATCTATTTGTCTCGATTAAACAGTCACAGGATTTGGTTTATTCGGATTGATGCCATACTTTTCAATCGCTTGTGCCACCACCGAAGCTGAAATAGCGCCTTCATCGGCCAAAGTCTTCAGTGCCGCGACAGCGACAAAACGGCGATCCACCTCAAAGAATTCACGCAATTTTGCACGCGAATCAGAGCGACCAAAACCGTCCGTACCCAAGACTTTATAACTACGATCTTTCGGGATGAAAGCACGCACTTGTTCTGCATAGGTCCGCATGTAATCGGTCGCAACCACGATAGGGCCTGCGGTCTCTTTCAAACATGCAGTAATATAAGGAACGCGTGATGTTTCGGTTGGATGTAACATATTCCAACGCTCCGCATCTTGACCATCGCGCGCCAACAATGTGAAGGACGGTGCTGACCAGATATCAGCGGCAATGCCCCAGTCATTCATCAACAAATCTGCTGCGGCAATCACTTCACGCAAGATGGTGCCAGATCCTAATAACTGCACGCGGTGTTTGGTTTGTGCTTCGGCTTTTTTGAAGCAATACAAACCTTTAATAATGCCCTCTTCCTGACCCGCCACCAAACCTGGATGCGCGTAGTTTTCGTTCATCACCGTCAGGTAATAGAACACATCTTCCTGATTAGCGACCATGCGACGCAAACCGTCATGAATAATCACCGCCACCTCATGCGCAAAGGTCGGATCATAAGGCACACAATTTGGAATAGTCGATGCCATCACATGACTATGACCATCTTCGTGCTGCAAACCTTCACCATTTAAGGTCGTGCGCCCAGCAGTGCCACCGATAAGGAAGCCACGGGCACGCATGTCGGCAGCGGCCCAAGCCAAGTCACCAATACGCTGCAAACCAAACATAGAATAGTAGGTATAAAACGGTATCATCACGCGATTATTGGTCGAATAAGAAGTCGCTGCGGCAATCCATGAACTCATACCACCCGCTTCGTTAATCCCCTCCTGCAAAATTTGACCCGCTTTGTCTTCGCGGTAGTACATGACCTGATCTTTATCGACAGGCTCATACAACTGACCTACCTGACTAAAAATACCAATTTGACGGAACAAACCTTCCATACCAAAAGTGCGCGATTCATCCACCATAATCGGCACGATACGTTGACCGAGACTGCTGTCGCGCAGCAGTGCAGTCAGTACGCGCACATAGGATGCAGTAGTAGAAATTTCACGGCCTTCGGCAGTCGGCTCCAGCATCGCCTGGAAAGCGCTCAGTGGCGGCACCGCCAAGCTTTCATCGGCTTGCTGGCGTCGTTGTGGCAAGTAGCCGCCTAAGGCTGCCCGGCGCTCTTGCAGATACTTCATTTCAGGTGTGTCATCGGCCGGTTTAAAGAAAGGAATATCGGGCAACTGCTCGTCCGCAATCGGCAACTGAAAGCGATCACGCAAAGCCTTAACGGCTTCATCATCGAGTTTTTTGGTATTGTGCGCCGTATTGCGTGCCTCACCGGATTTACCAAAACCAAAACCCTTAATACTCTTCGCCAAAATAACCGTAGGTTGATTAACGCTCTCTTGCGCCACTTTAAACGCCGCATAAATTTTGTGCGGATCATGACCGCCGCGTGTCAAACGCCAAATATCGTCATCCGACATATGCGCCACCATCGCCAAAGTGCGCGGGTCTTTGCCGAAGAAATTGGCACGGACGTAGGCACCATCTTTGGCTTTGTAATTCTGGTACTCACCATCAACGGTTTCCATCATAATCTTACGCAAAACACCGTCTTTATCTTTGGCGAGCAAGTCATCCCAGCCACTTCCCCAAATTACTTTAACGACATGCCAACCAGCACCACGAAAATCTGATTCCAACTCTTGAATGATCTTGCCATTACCACGCACAGGGCCATCTAAGCGCTGCAAATTACAATTGACCACCATCACCAGATTATTCAACTTTTCACGGCCGGCCATACCGATGGCACCCATTGATTCTGGTTCATCCATTTCACCGTCACCACAGAAGGCCCAGACCTTGCGCTGCTCCGTATCAGCAATGCCGCGTGCATGCAAATACTTCAGAAAACGCGCCTGATAGATCGCCATCAAAGGCCCCAAGCCCATCGACACAGTTGGAAATTGCCAGAACGAAGGCATCAATTTTGGATGCGGATAAGAAGAAAGACCTTTACCATCGACTTCACGACGGAAGTGCAGCAACTGATCTTCGCTCAAGCGGCCTTCGAGAAAAGCGCGCGCATAAATGCCGGGGGAAGAATGGCCTTGGATGTACAGCAAATCACCACCATGATCGGCAGTCGGCGCATGCCAAAAATGATTAAATCCGATACCCAGCATGTTCGCCAAAGACGCAAAACTAGACAAATGTCCGCCCAAATCGCCATCGACACGATTCGCCTTCACCACCATCGCCATCGCATTCCAACGCATATACGAACGCAGACGTTCTTCGATTTCCAGATTACCTGGGCAATGCGCGCCCTGATCAGCCGGTATCGTATTAACGTAGGCCGTATTACTGGAAAAAGGAATATTTGCACCACGACGGCGCGCCAAATCCATCATGCGCTCCATCAAATAATGCGCCCGATCAGGGCCTTCTGTATCAATCACAGATTCCAAAGCATCGAGCCATTCATTGGTCTCCATCACATCGGGATCACTCACGGCTTGCGCCAAAATTGGGTCTATCTGCGACATACATTCTCCTAAATGAATTCGGTGGTTCAACTTCCACATTCCTAATTAGCGCGCCAGCTCAGATGCCATCCATTTTACAAAGGAAAGCTAAGCATGCATCTCAAAACAAGGCATCGCAAATACAAATACAAACACAAATACCAAGGACAAGATTTTCAAAACTGCGCCATTTTACCAGCAGTTTTTCATAATTTCAAATGACGAGATGTGATTTCATATT
>JAHFQV010000131.1 GCA_023259175.1 Oxalobacteraceae bacterium
GTAGGCCATAGGGCGTGGTGGCAACCGCCATACCAAGGGTGGTGCTATGGGCTGGCAATTTAAGGATGGCATCTTCACCAGCAGCTTGCGTCTGCGCAGCGCTTGACGGCGAGTTCGAGATTTCGCGAGCGATAGCAGCTGCGCTCACGCCCACACCTGCACCCATTGCCAAGGCTTTCGCCATAAAACTACGACGTGCGGTTTTGGCTTTCGACAGATCATCTGCCGTTAAAAATCCTTCAGGCGCAGCCTGAATTTGCCCTATTTTCTGTGGTACTTGATTTGCCAAATGCCTCTCCATGAATTTCTTCTGGTTCCGTCCCAAGCGCTGTGAGGATTTTGCGCTCAGGTCTAAAAAATGCGATGATATACGCAAGCTGCAGTGCTTAAAAAATTATCTTTGTCGCGTCGCAACAATACCACATAGGTTTCTTATGGCTAGTACCCCTTCCAGCCCGGATTTAATCTGGGACTTTAATCACTTCGACAAACTCAAAGTCACCGCGCTCTATGCCATTTTACGTGGGCGCAGCCAGGTGTTTGTCGTCGAACAAAATTGTATTTATCTCGACATGGACAACTGCGATCAAAACTGTTATCACCTGAGTGCGTGGAATCAGGATGGGCAGTTAGCCGCTTATTTGCGTGTCGTACCGCCGGGATTAAAATTTGTAGAAGCGTCGCTAGGACGTGTGATTAGCACGGAAAGTTCCCGCGGCACGGGCGCGGGTAAGGAGTTACTCAAGCGGGGAATTCAAGCATGCCAAGACCTCTATCCGAATACCGCGATAAGGATAGGTGCGCAATATTATCTCGAGAGTTTCTATCGCAGTTTCGGTTTTCAGACGGTGTCCGATATCTACCTTGAGGATGACATTCAACACGTCGAAATGCTACTCGGCTAAATCAATTCACTACATCTCACGCCAGACCAAATTGTTTTGCATGGTTTCTGGCAAGAGTGAGCGCAAGAAAGGCGAGATTCGATATTCGTTATGCGCCCACCAAAATGCCAGTGCCATGTAGGCCGCAGCAAAGGCGGTGAGCGCTACTGAGGAAGCAATCACGTCTTTGAACATCAGCCACGCCATTTGGATCAGCATCAATGCAATACCGATGCCGCCGAACACGGCAAAACTACGTCTTTGCAGCGCTGCGGATGCCAACATCAACAGCAAGTGAAACACAAGATAGAAACCCCGCATCCACCAAGATACAGCGCCTACCCAAGACTGCGGCGCAAACACCCATGCGCCTAATGCCAAACAACTGACTACCAGCCCAAAAAAATAAAGCCAGAACGCTTCATCGATTTCACTGACCGAGCGTAAATCCAACCAAAAAGCGCAAGCAAGACAAGTCAATCCCACAAACAGGGCAATCACAAAGCGGGTCGCCCACAACCAAGCAAGATCGTTCGCGATGTGCATGGAAAACAAAAATAGTGGCGCGACATCAAGCACAATCAAAAGTAAGGCTGAGCCAATCAAGACTTCCAAAAAACGTCGTTTAAAACGCCAGAACACAAAGCAGGCCGAAAGCAAGAGCGATACTTCCATACTCACCCAGCGCCAATCTAGACTGGTATGTATCTGAAAAAGGTAAGTGCCGGGCGAATCCTTCCAAAATCCAAGCACATTTTCAAGCGCAAATACACACAAGGGTGTCATCAAAACGCAGACTGCCGCAAAAAAATTAGTGAGAAATCCATAATGGCGATGATCGAACCAAGTCGCCGTCAATAAGCTGACCGCGAGATAGAGTAGCGCTAGATCCAGTAATACGTTTTTGCCCCATTTTTCCATCGCTAGGGTACTCAATAAAGTACACAAGGCGATCACCATCAAGCCGATGAAATACATCATAAAGCTCGTACCATTAAAGCGAGCGGCGCGTTCTTTTTGCTCGCGCCTCTCAAGAAATTCTTCCAAAGGTTTCACTTGTCCGTAATACAGCAAACCCAAATCAGCGGCATCGGCGAGCGCATGATGATGACGATTTTTAGTCATAGCTCCTCCAGAAAAAATCCTAAATCGAATTAATTTTAGTATAGGAAATATTTTGCATAGGCGAAGTAAAACTTGATCATGCGTGACCGGTACGCCACGAAATCAGCATCGTGCCTGCCCCTGTGACGAACCGACGTAGTGGAGTGACTAAGCCTGTTAGCACGAGCACATTTGAATAATCGGGACTGCTATACTCAAGCCATGAACCCTCAGCGCGCTACTTTAGCTACTTCCGACAAGCCGAAACCTAAGTATTCTTACTTACGTATCGGCGCGCTGCTGCTGACTTATCTGCTAGCTTGGACGCTATTTGCTGCCATCGCAGCACTCACCTCACTCAACGATGATTTGCGCATCGGGCTCTATCCAGAGTATCTCGAAGTCTTTAAGGAATGGGCTAAAAGTGCAGCGCTTTCTGCTTTCTTTTGCCTCATCCTGTACGCGCTGCTATCGAAGTGGCAAATACTCTTTGCATCACTCAAGAATATCGTCCTCAGCTACGCTGTTTTAATACTCTGTTTGCTACCTTTGCAGCTCATTTTAGTGGCGCAAAATTGGGTCTTAGGTGAATCCGATTCCATGAATTGGCATTTCATCCAACAGCAAATCAATGAGCTTGATCGCTATGGTTCACTGCTGCATCTAGGGAGCGTCAGCGCATTTTATGTCGCCGTGGTCGGTTTTAAAATTTGGCAAAATGGGCAAGAACACCAACAGCAATTACAGGCAAAACGCAATGACATTCTGCTTTTACGTTTGGAATTAGAACAACAAAAAATGCAAGCCTTGAAAGCGCAACTCGAACCCCATTTCGTCTTTAACGCACTCAATGCCATTAGCGCCTTAGTCATCACTGAAGACAAAGATAAGACACTCAACGGACTACAGTCTTTGAGTGAATTATTACGATACGCGCTCACCGCAAGCGAAAATGATTTTGTTAAATTGCGTGAAGAGATTGCCTTTATTGAAGACTATTTAGAATTGCAAAAAATGCGTTACGGTGAACGCCTTCAAGTAGAAATATTAGGTATGAATGCTGAGCTAGCCGAAGCAGATTGTCCGCCACTCTTGCTGCAGGCCTTGGTCGAAAACGCGATTCGCCATGACCTCGATCGCCATCGAAACAGCAGCACCATTAAGATCGTAATGCAAGCAAAAGAAGAAGAAATTGAGCTGCGCATCAGCAACGCGCTTCATCCGCAATTACCCACCAATCCCGGCGCTGGGCGCGGTCTAAAAAATACTAAGGAGCGCTTGGACTTAATTTATCATGGTCAAGCCCAACTGCGCTTGATGCAATTAGATGAGCAGTTTATCGTGGAACTCGATTTGCCCTATCATCGCCCCCAACTCGTAGAAACAAACTAGGACATGCCCCTCAGCAAAACAAAAAACGCGAATGAAAAAGTGCGCTGCCTAATCGTAGATGATGAAAATGCGGGACGCGTTACCCTGCGTTATGCACTGGCGCGCCATCCACATTGGACGATCGTCGGTGAATTTGATAACGCGCAATCGACCCGTGATTTTCTTGCGCAAAACGAGGTTGAGGTCATTTTTCTAGACATCCACATGCCACAGGAAAATGGCCTCCATTTGGCAAAGTATGTCAGCCAACTCGCCTCCGCCCCACTCATTTTATTTGTGAGCGCTCACCATGCCCACGCGCTCGAAGCCTTCGAAGTCCATGCTTTGGATTACATCCTCAAACCATTTAAAGCCAATCGCCTTGCGCAAAGTTTAGAACGAGCCGAGGAAATTTTAAAACAGAAACAAGGCTACGCGATGGCGCTAGCACATTTTGTCGAGTCAACAGAAAAGCAAAATCGAGGCCTAGCCCCGCCTTATTTAGAGCAAGTCATCGTGCGCTCGGTTGGGGAGATGGAATGTATCAAACTCGATGCAGTGCTCTGGATCGCCAGCGCAAGTAATTATGTTGAATTACATCTCGCGCAAAGAACCGTACTCCATCGTATGACCTTAAGCGCATTTGAAAAAGCCATCGACCCGACCCAATTTATCCGAGTACACCGCACCTTCATCGTCAGACGCAGAGAAATCATCCAAGTACGGGTGGAGGGCGACGGTGTCTATTGTGCGAAATTAAACTGCGGCGCCGAAATTGCGGTCAGCGAACGTTATATCGATGAAGTGCGCGCTTGTTTGGTTTAAAAAAAACAAACCTTTAAAACCTCTCAACACAGAGACACAGAGAAAGGCTGAGAAGGGCATTTTCGTATTATTTGCGGCAGCGTTTTTCGAAAAGAACTACTCCTGCTCTTCTCTGTGTCTCTGAGCCTCTGTGTTGAGAGGTTTTGGTTCTCTACCGAATACCACTCAAACCTCTCAACACAGAGACACAGAGAAAGGCTGAGAAGGGCATTTTCGTATTATTTGCCGCAGCGTTTTTCGAAAAGAACTACTCCTGCTCTTCTCTGTGTCTCTGAGCCTCTGTGTTGAGAGGTTTTGGTTTTCCAGTTGCATTCCCTTCATTTGAACTACCGCAAACGCGTCGCTTTAGGGTATATTCAGCAGCAATTTCAATCATGCTTGCTTGAGTCCTACCTCAACGCAAAAAGCTAAAATAATTACATGCGTCTTCTTTACTCCTTTGCTTGGTCGCTCGCCCTTCCCTTTGTTTTATTTCGCCTATGGCTGCGCGGCAAACAAGAACCGGGTTATCGCAAACATATTGCAGAACGCTTAGGATTTTATCCTGCCATCGGCTCCGGAAAAAGAATTTGGGTGCATGCGGTTTCGGCAGGCGAAACGCGCGCCGCAGAGCCACTGGTGCGTGCGCTACTCGCACACTATCCCGAGCACAGCATCCTTTTGACCCATATGACTCCGATCGGCCGCAGCACTGGCGGAATCGTGTTCAGGGATGTTTCATCACGCATTACCCAAGCTTTTCTCCCCTACGATATTAACTGGATGATACGGCGCTTTCTGCATCACTTCGCGCCCGATACTTGCATCTTGATCGAAACCGAAGTCTGGCCGAATTTAATCGCACAATGTCAAGCAGCGCAGATTCCCGTGAGCCTCGTCAACGCACGTTTATCTGAACGTTCATACCGTAAAGCGCTACGATTATCGAGCCTAATGCTGCCTGCGGCACAAGCCATCACCCATGTCGCCGCACAATCTGAGCCCGATGCTGCACGCCTGCGCAGCCTAGGTGTCAAGGAAATTTGCGTCACAGGTAATATGAAATTTGATGTCAATCCGCCCGCCGCGATGGCCGAGCGCGGAGCGGCTTTACGTCAAGTCATCGGCGAGCGCCCCTGTTTTCTCTGCGCCAGTACCCGCGAAGGCGAGGAAGCTTTACTCCTGCAAGCATTTCAAGCACAAGCGCTACCCAGAGCACTTTTGCTAATCACACCGCGCCATCCGCAACGCTTTGAACAAGTCGCCGCCCTACTCGATCAAGCTCAAATAGCTTACGTCAAACGATCAGAGATCGATTTTTCCAGCACTTTGCCCAGCAACATAGAAGTCATCCTGGGCGATAGCATGGGCGAAATGTATATGTACTACGCCGCTTGCGATCTTGCTTTTGTCGGTGGCAGTTTAGCCAAGCTAGGGGGGCATAATTTGATCGAAGCCTTCGCAATGAAAAAGCCTGTTTTGCTTGGACCGCACACCTTTAATTTTTCAGAAATTACCGAGCAAGCCATCACAGCCACCTGCGCAAAACGTGCAGAGGACGCGCAACAGGTTCTGCAAATGGCGCATGATTTACTCCAACAAAACGAGCTAAGGCTAGAAATGGGGCAAAAAGCCTACGCTTTCTTCGCCCAACATCAAGGTGCCACGCAAAGAACACTCGATGCCATCGCGCTCCACCTGACCACCTCAAAAAAACTGAACTAAATAAGTCAGTTTAAGTCTCATGATGTCGATTGAGTGCCGCCTATCGTGAGCATCAAAACATCATTTGGTCGCAATCGCTTTTTTAAAAAAATTATTCGGAGCACCTCCCATGAAACGCACAATTAGGTTTTCACTCCTTGCATCCATCATGAGCACAGCAGGCTTTGCCTATGCAGGTGATGGTAAACTCACGCTAGAAATGCTTTACCATCCAGATCAAAAAGTTGATTTCTCGCCAGCTAAAATGAGCCGTCTGTCTTGGGACAATCAAAATCGACTGATAGAATCAAAATCAAATAAAGGGGTCGCCGAATTATTGGTAGTCGATCCCAACAACTGGAACAAGAACGCCTTAGCTGCCGATGGCAACGTACTGGCGATACTCAAAGCGGCCACTATCGACGAAAAAGAATTACAAAAACTCGCAGACAAACTCAGCGCCGACATCAAAGCAGGGGTCAATCGCTATATCTTCACCTATAAAAACGACATCTGGCTACTCGACCTCCAAGCCAAACAAGCCCGCGCCCTGACCCATACGCCGGATGTCGCCGAAGACGAAGCGATACTTTCACCGGATAGCCAATCAGTGGCCTACCTCAAAGGCAACGACATGTACGTCACCAAGGTCAGCACTGCCAAAGAAACACGCCTTAGCACCGGCGGCAGCGAAACCGTTTTCAATGGCCGTCTCGACTGGGTGTATCAAGAAGAAGTGTATGGACGTGGGCATTTTCGTGCGTTTTACTGGGCACCCGATTCGAAAAAATTGGCATTCCTCAGCTTCGACGAAAGCAAAGTACCCGTTTACACCTTAGCCGGTGAACATGCGCTTCCCGTCAAAACCGACCGTACCCGCTATCCACAAGCGGGAGACGCAAATCCGATTACTCGATTAGGCGTGGTGACACTAGACGGCAAAATCACTTGGACAGACAATCCCTACCCCAAGCAAGAAACCCTGATCGTCCAAGTAGGTTGGACCCCCAAGGGCGCACTCATGGCAGCATGGCAGGACCGTGTACAAACTTGGTTGGACTTACGCATCTACGATGCGAAACTGGGTAGCCAAGTCGCCGTTAAAGAAACCAGCCCCGCATGGACAGAGCGCCTGCCACTCCCCGTCTTCCTAAAAGATGGCAGCTTCGTTTGGGAATCTGACCGCACCGGTCATCGCCATCTTTATCGCTACGATGCACAGTTCAAACTCATGAACCCAATTACCCAAGGCGACTGGGACATCCGCGCCGTGCATGGCATAGACGAAAGCAAAGCACGCGTTTTATTTTCCGCCAACGAACGCAATCCTATCGGTAGCGATGGCTACAGCATCCATCTCGATGGCAGCCATTTACAACGCCTCACTGAAGAATCCGGCACCCACATGCTGCGCTGGAATCAAACCTTCACGCATTACATCGACATCTGGAGCAGCCTAACTGCCACACCCAAACAAGCGCTATTTGACGACATGGGGAAACAAATCAAACTCGTTGACGATGCCGGTGTTCCAGCGAAAATCCAAGCACTCGAACTGGCCACCATGAAGCACCAACAAATCAAAACGCACGATGGCTTCTTGATGGAGAGCTTACTGTTTTTACCCGCCAATTTTGATCCAACAAAAAAATACCCGATCTACCAACATCTGTACGCCGGCCCAATGGCACCCCAAGTCGCAGATCGCTGGGCTAGCAATCTCTACTACCATTTCCTCGCCCAGCAAGGCTACGTAGTCTGGATTATGGACAACCGCAGCGCCAGCAACAAAGGCGTTTCCAGTGCCTGGCCCATCCACAAAAAAGTCGGGCAACTCGAACTTCAAGATCAGTTAGAAGGTCTAGAATGGTTGCGCCAGCAAGGCTGGGCCGACATGGACAGAATCGCCCTAAACGGCTGGAGCTTTGGCGGTTATTTCACTTCCTACGCCATGACCCATAGCAAGGCTTGGAAACTTGGTTTTGTCGGCGCCCCCGTCACCGATTGGCGCTACTACGACAGCATCTACACCGAACGCTACATGGGATTACCACAAGAAAATACCGAAGGCTACGACAAAGGCAGCAGCGTCAAAGCGGCCAAAGATTTAAGCGGAAAAATCCTCATCATGCACGGCACGATGGACGACAATGTGCATCCACAAAACACCATCATGTTCATCGATGCCCTCGCCAAAGGCAATAAAGAATACAGCCTACAACTCTACCCAGGCCAAGGCCACGGTGTCGGTGAACCTTGGTTGAACTGGTCCTTGCAGAAAACTAAATGGACGTTTTTGAAGGACAATTTATAAGCCTAACGGCGGGTTGCAACCCGCCCTACTTGCACTTTCCTTTTCACGAAACGGCTTGTCGCGGGTTTTTTTGCGATGGGCTTTTTGGGGAATTGA
>JAHFQV010000223.1 GCA_023259175.1 Oxalobacteraceae bacterium
CCTCGCCCTACACGCACAAAAACGCGACCTAGCCGACAGCTTATTAGAAGGCGGCGACGCGGCAGGTAAGATGGATACAGCGGCACTGTTGCGTTTGCTTCGGGAGAGTGCTTAGGGAGCAGTGTCTACTCGCAGACAGGTCATATAAGATGGTTACGGTATTTCGCGACAGGCTAAATTGTTGCGATATTTTTCGAGCTGTGTTCTCAAGTGATCTGTTGGTATTTCGAGATATTTCGCATCTTCGAGTGCGTGCCTCTGGTGCACAATTGCGCCTACAAAATCTGCATTTTCCGCCGCGACCGCTGCTGCAGTTTGGAAGTACGTTTGCCTATCTTCATAGGACGGGTGTACCGACGCGAAGTACTGAGCGGCGCGCTGCCCGTTACGGATTTCTGGATCTGGATGAGTCGCCAAAACCCAAGCGTAGCGCAACTTCGCTGCATCGTTTTTACTAGATTTTATATTTGCAGCCATTTCCAACCAATACAAACCTTGAGCTTCGTTTTTTTGCAATCGGCTGCCACTCAACAATTCTTGAGCGAGTAGATATTGCGCATCAACTACACCACTTTGCGCAGCTCTTAAGAGCCAACCCATCGCTTGGTCTGGATTAGATACACAACGTTCCCCGTTGAGCACATTTTGCCCAAGAAAAAAACTTGATGCGACGCTACCATTTCGTGCCGCGGTGTGATACCAGAGATTAGCGTTGTCAAGCGTCTCCAAGTTCATGGACTCGACTTGACGGGGTAGTAGGTCTAGATAGTAAGCATATAGAAATTGTTGTTCCGCATTTCCCGATTCTGCTTTCAATTTTTGTTTTTCAAGCAAATGGCGCACGGTTCCCTCATCGAGTCTTTCATTTTCCATAAAAAATGAAAATCGAATTTTCATCCCATGCACCTCAGACACCTTCCCGTCGATTACCTTCGGTTCATATTGCCACTTCCGAATCGCGTCGATTACGACATCGGAGAACGCTTTGTTAGTACTCATATAAACGACATGATCTCGGGTCAATCCGTGCTTGTCTATCGTAAAAAAAGCATCTACTAAGCCGCTAGTATCTCCGCGCGCCATGCTATGTGGGTAATTTGGATAAACACTCTTGAGTGGATGCGAATTTCCTTGGGCACCATTCTTGTTCTGAAACGTCGGTATTAAACGAGCCTCAACACTCTTTGAACTATATTGATCAAAGAGTTCTTTATAGAGCTTATCTGCGTCTAATTTTTGCTCATTGCTCAACGTTTGATAAATTTGAAGGTGTACTTTTCCGTCCTGAAATTCCTTCGCTTGTGCTGCCAACGCTAACCATGCGTACGCCTTTATGGGATCTGCTGACACATATTGACCATTGTAATACATCACTCCCAAATTAAATTGAGCGCTCATATCATCCATTTTCGCCGCCTGACTAAATTCTGCGAACGCTTTTTCGAAGTCGCCTCGTTGATAATACTGCAGACCCAACGCAAAATCGGCATAGGCAGGGAGCGATGCAAGAAGCGCGTAAAGCGCAAAAAGATACGCCGTAAATTTACATTTAATTCCTATCATTTCCGCTCCGACTGATACGTTGTTTTCTCAAAATTATAATTTGTAAGAATTATGCCTGCAGATGGAGAAGCGAACTCCACATATGAGAACGAAAATGCAGACTGAACTTCAATCGTTTCATCACCCATTTTTAATGCAAAATGACCTTTAGCGTCCCAAAAAATTGTGATTCTACTTGAACTATCGGACTTAAATAGCTCGTGAAAATGCTTAAAATAAGAGGTTTTCTTGTCGACAAAATACTGAATGTTGACATCGTGACCCAGTGCGCAGTCGGTGCTTGTGAAAAGAACTGAAATTGGTGGGACGGCAAAAGTACTATTTTCTACCAGCCGAACCGATGCGGATGAACCTTTTTTAATTTGCATATCAAAGCTAAGCGTTCCAGGCGATGTGTCAACTTCTCCTGTCCATTCTTTAAAATCTTGCACGGGTCCTGAAAAATTACCCCTATTTGCGTTTGAACTTGCACATCCAACTATACTAGCGAGTAGCAATAACCCAAGACTAAATCGGACTAGAGAATGGGTTCTGATGATATGAGTTTGATTCATTTTTTTCCAGAATTGGGGCAGTGACGTTTGCCCGGACATGTTTGGTTAATCTTAAAGTCACCCTAATCGTCGATTAAGAATTGGTGAAATTTCTTGAATTCAGAAATGTGGCCATTATTACATGCTATTTTTGGTTTGTCGAATCGGTGCTTTGTTCACGCAGCTACAGGCTTGGAATAATTTGAAAAAAATGGAATCGAGTCGTGATTGCTGTCGATCTCATCTAGGCATAAATTTATAATTTTGGTCTTGTTACAGCACTGGAAATACGTCCATCCCCGAGGCCGGAAACAGTCCTTATTTTTGACAAAAGACTTGTGGAAACCTTCCAAGTTCGGTCTGTATCAGTCTGAACATTGACTGTTTTCTGAATGTATTTGATCAGCAAACCTTCAAGGCGGCCCTGACCCGGTAGTTCGAAAGAGACCCTTTCTCCGACGTAAATTTTGACCATCGCATCAG
>JAHFQV010000132.1 GCA_023259175.1 Oxalobacteraceae bacterium
TGCTATCGCCGAGAAACACTATCGCCGCCGCCCACTCGACTTGCTGCGCATGTGGCATGTAAAAATTGAAGCTGGAATGTTAGCAATATAATCGACGGTTGCCGAAAATCGCGCCGAAGAAAACATGAAATTTTACTCCATATAAATCAATGACTTAAAATGTTTTCTTAAGAGAACAAGCGGGCATTGAATTTGTACCAGTGAAAGCAGGTTTGCGGGCAATTAAATAAATTACTTGTTAAGTGTAACGCATCGAGATACAATCAACTATGATAAAAAGCTTTGCTCATAAAGGGCTGGAAAAATTTTTCACTAAGGGCAGCAAAGCTGGAATTAGGCCAGAGCATGCCGCCAAACTTAACCGCCAATTAGCCATGCTGAATGTTGCTATTGAACCGCAAGAAATGGATTTTGCAGGATGGAAGCTGCACTCCTTATCTGGCAAATTGGAAGGACATTGGGCGGTATGGGTGAGTGGTAATTGGCGACTCACGTTTCGTTTTGTTGGCGAACATGCCGAAGTGGTCGATTATCAGGATTATCATTAAAAGGATTGTATATGCGTATGTTTAACCCACCGCACCCCGGCGAAACTTTAAAAGAAGATGTATTGCCAGATTTAGGACTGACCGTAACCGAGGCCGCCGCGCAACTTGGCGTGTCACGTGTTGCCTTATCGCGCGTCATCAACGGTCACGCAGCTATCAGCGCAGAACTGGCGATACGCCTTGCACAATGGCTAGGCGGTAATGCTGAAATTTGGCTACGCGCCCAGTTGCAGTATGACTTGTGGCAAGCCGAGAAAAAAAGTAAGGCAAAAATCAAGCCAGCGCTAAAGCGCATAGCGACAATTTAAAGTAGCAAACTAGCTCGAGGGAGAGGAAAGCCGAATTCTTTATCCGAATACTGGCGTTTCTTATTGAAGCGACACCAGAAGGAGTGGGCATGCAATACATTCAAAATACAATGAAAATAAACGGAGATGTTTTGTCGCCGGCTAAAGTAGCAGATTCGATGGCGCGAGCGAAAGCTACAAACAATGGTTCTGCTAGTTTACATAAGCCAACCGGTCGCGGTAGGGACGTCAGTTACCTGACACACCTACCGCGACCTCTGAACTAATACACCTACACGAATCTAAACCGTAAACCCAACCCCAAACTCCTTCAGCCAAGCCCGACACTCCGCATAATCCGGCACGATCCGCTCCACCGACTTCCAAAACGCCGGTGAATGGTCGTGATGTTTGAGGTGGCATAGCTCATGCACCACCACGTAATCGACGATGCGATGTGGTGCCATGATCACTTTCCAGTGGAATTGAATCTCGCCTTTGATATTGCAACTGCCCCAGCGGGATTGGAAGCACTTTACGCTGACATCAGTCGGCTCAACGCCAACCACGCTGGCATAGCGTTTCACTTTTTCTTTAAAGCGCACTTCGGCTTGTGAGCGATACCAATGCGTGAGCATTTCTCGGATGATGTGTTCGTGGCGCATCGCCTTTGGTAGGCTGACTTGTAAGCGACCATGCAATAGTTTGACTGGCTCTAACTTGCCTGTGATGAGCTTCAATCGGTAATTGCGACCTAGGTAGGGGAATGCTTCACCGCTAAGTAATTCTCGCTTGGGTGCGGGTTGCTGTTGTCTTTGCAGCGCTAGCTTTTCTTTGATCCAACGCTGTTTGTCGTTGAGAAGTTGTTCTATGCGTTCGCGCTCCAAAGTTTTGGGTACGGCAATCGACACTACGCCATCTTCCACTTGCAAACGGGCAGACTTGAGACGTGATGTGCGAATCACCTCTGCCAATATGCCCTTCACTGTGATAATTTCCGCGGCACCCATTACTTGAACTTCACCTTGGCCAAGTCCATGAACCTATCTTTGACTTGATTGATAATCTCAGGCTCATCAAAGTTCGACGCCACTAAGCTACGTTTAATATCCCGCTGTACGCGTTTGATTTCATCATGCTTATTGAAAAAATCAACAATATGAGTCGCCTCGTCCAACATCTGCACCAGCTCTTTGGTGAGTTGAATGATCTCATCGTGCCGCGCTTCGCCCACTGCATCATCGCCCTGAATGCGGGAGACTTCGGCAAGCAAAATATTGTGAAAGGCGAACTCGATTTCATTTAAACCCAAGTCGTGCGCAGCTTGCTGGCGATTACTTTCAATGGTGTCGCGGAAGTCTAAAAGCATTTGCACTAGCTCATTCCAATGCTCAGACTTTTTACGCAAAATCTCATCGAGCTTGGCACTCAGCGATTTGTAATACTCTTCATCCTGCTCTAAGTTAATGTCGATGTAATGCTTAATCGCACTCTCGATTTCCGACGCTTTGGATTCATCCGACTTATGTTCTTGCAGTTTCTTTTTATAGTCTACTGCCAGTAAGTCTATTGGTGGGATCTTAGGATCAACGCCCGTAGCGCGAATATGCTCCTCGATTAGCGCCCTAACTTTGGCGCCCACGCCAGTTAAATCAAGCTGAGGATCACGGTATAGATTACGCGCGCCTTGATTAATCTTGCCGAGCAAAGTCATATCGTGCAGAAAGGGATTCGCGCCCACATCGGGCATCACGACATTGAGTTGTTTCGCAAACTTTTTAAAATCAATTTCAAATTGCTGGCGCACTTCTTCGTTTTTCAAAACCAAGACACAGGCATCGATATCGCTTAAGTCTTTGCCTTTAAAGTGGCGTATCACGCGGGTATGGGCGGCCTTGAGTTTAGGAATCTCTTCGCGCAAATCTTGCAAAGCACCTGCCACATCTTCTTTAGAAAACATATCCAAAGCTTCGGTCAAATAGTCGCTCAAACCAAAGTAATCAACGATGTAGCCTTTGTCTTTGCCATTGGCAGTACGATTCACCCGCGCAATCGCTTGCAGCAAAGTGTGTTCGCGTAGCTTGCGGTCGAGGTACATCACTTGGCAGATCGGTGCATCAAAGCCTGTCAGCAGCATGTCTTTAACCACAATGATAGAAAGCGGACTTTCGTTGAGTGGCTTTTTGAATTGGTCGATCTGCAGTTTTTGTTGTACCGAATCGGTATACGGCGTGTAGAAAGCTTCGTCGTTATGGCTACCAGAAATAATCACGGCAGATTCTGGCCCTTCCAACTCGTCCAGCGTTTGCTTGTAGATCACTGCTGCACGGCGCGAAGATGTCACGATCATCGCTTTAAAACCATCTGGCTGGATCTTTTCGCGGTAATGCATTAGTAGGTCTATGCAAACCCAACGGATACGCTGTGGCGCTTCTAACACCGCTTGTTCCGTGCCAAACTTTTTCTTGATCGCGGCCTTGTCCTCTGCGCTGCGGTCGGCAAAGTATTCGTCAAACAATTTATCTAAAGAATCGCCCGTCACTTTGGTTTTGGCTTCACGCCCTTCATACAAAATCTGACAGGTCGCACCATCGGCCACCGCTTCTTCTATCGTGTAGGTATCGATATAGCTGCCAAACTCGTGTGTGGTTTTTTCTGAAGTGATGAGCGGTGTACCCGTGAAAGCAATCTTAGGCGCATTCGGCAAGCCGACATTAATCGCCACACCTAGCGAACCATATTGTGTGCGATGCGCTTCATCGGCCAAGACTATGATTTTTTCTGAAGTATTCAAAACAGGAAAGTTAGCGTACTCGTTCTCCTGAAACTTTTGTACCATCGCCGTGACCAAATCGGAACTATCGCGTGCTAAGAGTTCTTTCAGGTGCGCCACCGAATTGGCGTGATACACGGTCTCGCCCTGCGCTCGTTCAAACTGCGCAGTGAGCTGTTGATCGAGCTGCGTGCGATCGGTAATGAACACCAGCTTATAGTCACGCAATTGTGGATCACGCCGCATCTTCATCGCCAGCATCACCATGGTTAAAGATTTACCCGAACCCTGCGTGTGCCAGATAATGCCGCCTTTCTCTTTCTTACTCGCGCCATTCTTCAAACGCGCTATGGTTTTATGCACCGCACGAAATTGCTGATAACGCGCAATCTTCTTCACCACGCGACCATCAATGGTTTCAAACAAAGTAAAGCTGCGGATAAGGTCTAAGAAATTAGCACGATCAAACAAACCAGCCAATAAAATCTCTTGAGAGTTAGCAACGACGTTTGTTTTCAAAATCACGTCATAAGGCACAGACGCATCGGCCGCGTAGGGTGGGCACGCTTTTGTGCCCACGCGTTCGATATCGTATAAACCCTCATTCGGCATGCCATCAAGCGCGTGGGCACTGGGTGCCCACCCTACAATTTTTGCCAGGCTAGCCACAGCCGCCTCATCCAGCGGATAAGCATCCTTCCATTCCAAATAATGCTCAAACTTAGAACTTATCGTCCCCACCCGCGCTTGATCGCGGTGCATGCTCACCATCATCTGGTTATACCAAAACAGTCTTTCCGCACCTTCATTGTCATGCGGTGTACGACGATTGGCATAACGGCGTAACTGATCAATCCCCTTCGCCATCGGGTCAGTCACATAAGGCGACTTCGCCTCAATCACCGCCAAAGGCAAACCATTCACAAATAAAATAATATCGGGAATAATGGATTGATTCACACCTTCAATCTTGAACTGGTTCACGCATAAAAATTCATTGTTCTCGATATCATCGAAATCAATGATCTTCACCGTCTGCCCACGACGACCATGCCCGAGGTCTTGCTCCACCGATTGATAATGCACCAGCATTTGCCACAGATTGAGATTGGCTTCCATCAGTGTAGGAAATGACGGATGCGTAATCTCGCGCTGTACCTTGCGTAGGTTTTCTTCGCTAATCCATGGATTGATACGACGCAGTGCCGTTTGCAAACGCTTTTCTAACACCACTTCGCGGAAGTATTCGCGCTCGCCATTGTCGGCAAAATTCATTGGCGCGAGTTGCACGCCGTGTTGGTAGGTCCAACCTAAAGCTTGTAGTTGGTTCAGCGCAGGGAATTCTACTTTGTCGTATTCGTCGCTAGTCATTTTACGTATGTTCACGCTTGCCTTCGCCTAAGTCAATTTCTCCGTTTCTCATTCTTTCGAAAAAGAGGCGATTCTCTTCTTTTAGTCTAAAAACAGCACTCTCGAAATTTACCCGTTGAATAAGAAAGTTCAATAATTTGATCTGTCCTAACTTTCTTAGGCCTAAGGCCAATCTATCGTTGTATCGAATCAGTTTCGAGAGAAATGAATAAACTTCACCTAGATCTTCAAAGTCTCTAATGGATGTCTGGTAAAGAAAATCAAAGGACTCTGAGTAGTATTGATAGCTCGATATTTCAAAGACGCAATATATAGTCGCCCATGCCTGCACCGAAATACAATCAACTTCTAATTCTTGATCAATCACTTTCTGCAATTTGAGAAAGGTATTTTCTGAAATATGCGGCAACGACAATTCCAATCCTATCAATGAAGAAAACTCGCGGTGCGTCCTGATTTTGTCAATCACTCTGCTAAGATCATTGCTAGTCAAATTGAACTGCTGTTTCAATTCTCGGCGAATCAAATCAAATTCCTGGAGTATCCAGTCACTATGCTGCGGAAGAAGATTGGCAATTTGCGCTATTTGATGCCTCGATAGTTTTGATGTAAATGTTCCAGTCCGGTATTCATCTGTCAGTACATATATTGCCTCAACGAATTCTTCAATTAAACCAGTCAACTCTAAATACCGATCTCGAAAGACCAAAATATTTATAATCGGTGTTTTTTCGAGGTGTCTCGCATTTTCTCTGTTGTCGGGATAACGGAACGTTTGTCCAGTTGGGTCGATCTCGCAAAAATCATTAATAAACCCAGCCATTTTCGAAGTAAGAAAGCCCAAACGAAAGTCAGTTTTATTACAAAGCCGATCAAGTTCGCCAAAAAGCTTCTCCAAATCGTGAGTGGTTGATAGATGTATTTCAGATGAAGTATTCCGAATAGCCTTAACTTTCGGCACAGCCCACTTCAAAAATAACTCGATGTGATGTCTAGCGTTAAAACAAATCGGATAAACAATATCATCGACAAAAATACTTATGTTATCCTCAATTACAGCTTCGATTAAGAGTTTTGTTGCTTTGCCGTATCCATTTGCGTAGGTCAACTTATCAACAAACCCATTGTTCCCGACACAGGCATTTAAATGCGTGAACTCATCCCCTCCTAGAGAAAATGTCCTGTTAAAGATGCGCTCTTGCGAATTCACATTGCGTCCCGATTCATGAGTTGACCCTTACTTTCCCAGTTAATAAATCCTGCATCAAAGACTTCTTTAATTCTACATAAGCACTATGTTTTCGTGTCGCAAGAGAAAACTTTGCGTGAATCGAATCTAACATCCGAACAATCGCGTCCTGCTCATCCAATGGTGGCATCGGAACATGCAAGTCCTTACACACTTCAATTGTCAAATTTTGCTGACCGGACGTTTTTTTTGACTGTGTCTGAAACCAATCTAGCGCCATATTGCTTGTCAGGTAGTGCAACAAGAATTTATTGTTAATTTTATTTTCAATTGCTCGATAAATGATAATGGCTTGATTCACATTGTATTCAACAAAGATATCGGGGACTATGGCCACCTTACCTAAAGGCGGTCCAACAATGTTCATTAGAATATCTCCTGGATAGACTCGAGATCGAGCCAAGACGCCATCTTGGATTTCCCTAGACAAAAACAAGACGCCATTTTCGAAATGGATTTTATTGTCGAAGCTCAGGTTATTCACGCGTAAAAAAGGGATCTTCCCATCTTCAACATAATCCGATTTTGGGGGGGTCGTCCCCTTCGTGATTTTGGAACATACAGAATCCGCTTGCACAACTTCCCACCCCTTCGGAATCCGCCCCACTGGGCTGTCTTTGAATTCTGAATGCGGTTGGCCGCCCCGACCGATGCCCTTGGTTAATAGCTCCTGCATCATGCCGGTTTTCAGGTCTTTGAGTTTGTTGATTTGCGCTGTCGTGGACTCTATCACCTCGTCAACGGCGGTGAGGATGGAGGCGATTTTTTGTTGTTCAGGGAACGGAGGGCGCAATAAATTAATTAGCTCAAACGTACTTTTGTTTATGATTGGTATAGTGGTCGTACCAGCATTCTTCGTGAGTTCATCAATATTGAAAAGGATATTATAGAAGCAGAATCGTGGATCATTGTCGCGACTAGGCACTAAAGAATTAATCTGCTGATTCGTTGTACTTTCACTCGCCGCCATAGCAATGCCGCCCAATGAACCAATGCAAGTCACAAGTACAGAATCTATCGGCAACAGGCGTCCTTTACTCGCACCGAGTTTTGTCAGCTTCCGCTGGGTTGCTTTCACGTACACAGAGCCACCAAAATCTGCAGGTGAAATAAAGGGGATATTGCCACCCCAATATTCTGGTTCTACGGTACTTGGGGTCGATCCTGTTACAACTTTGCCTAAGCTGCCAATCGTAGATAATTCCCACCCATCTGGGATTGTGTTACTCATACCCCAACTCCACCAAGTAAGCCTTCATCACCGCTTCCGCTTCTGCCACTTGTGCATCGAGTTCATGCAAAGACACGCGATACTTATCCCACCAGCGTTCAAACTGGGTAATCACTGCTGGCTGGTCGACTGGTAGCAATTGGCGTAAGGCTTCTTTGCTCTCGATTGCAGGGTTCCAATCAAAATAGTCGCCATCGCGTTTGACTAAGACTGCGCTGACATCAAAGCCTTGTAAGATTTCTTCTTGTATGTAGGCGTCCATGACTTCGCGCACGGGTACGCCACCGTGCAGTAAGGCGCGCACATCATAGATTTCGGGTGGTGGTGAGGTGTCGGCGTAACGACGGATATTGAGGTTGTAATCGTTCTCTGCGATGTCTTCTATGCTGACGACTTTGGCGTAGCGTTTGACATCGGCATAGTTGTTAAAGGTGGCGACGATTTTGTCTAGGTCTTGTTCGCGCAGGCTGTTTTGGTTTTTGCCTTCTTGGTAGTCTAGCTCGCCATTGATGAAGAGCACTTTGCCTTTGCGCTGCGCTGGCTTGTTTTTGTTGATGATGAGAATACTGGCGGGAATGCCGGTGCCGTAAAACAAGGCAGCGGGTAAGCCAATCACGGCTTCGAGCAAATCGTCATTGAGTATGCCTTTGCGAATTTCTTTTTCGCTGGAACCACGGAACAAAACCCCGTGCGGCATGACCACACCTGCCATGCCTTGATTATT
>JAHFQV010000036.1 GCA_023259175.1 Oxalobacteraceae bacterium
AAACATTTCGCTAAAAAATTTTCCTTGTAACCTGACAGTTTTCGTATCGGATTCTGCTTTGCTCGCAACGATGATACGTGCGCTTTTTCCCAACCACCAGTCGTCTTGCTGCTCTTCGATATAGATGCCCGACATTTTTTGTGCATGCCGACGATTGCTAGTGAGTGCTGAATGCGCAGCGTGGGTGTTGTAAGGTAAGCTCACCCGTAGCGGGTCAGGTTGATTGCGATTGCTGGAGCCTAGACCGAATCGATGCGCGTAACGCGATGCTCTAAATTGAGCGAACCCCAGCTTGAGAAAACCGCCGAGGTGAGTGACTTGTTGATATTGTGTGAGCCGCGCATGCCCGATATGGCCCCCGGTAACACGCTTATGCATAAAGACCAATCCACGCGCCCAAACTGAGGGGCGATAATTCGGCAATTCACTCAGTAAAGGTTCGCGTTTCTGCGCTATTTTTGCATCTTCTTGTAGCTTTCTAAGTAGATGCCGCATCGGTAAAACATATTTTTCGGGAATGCCAATTTCGACCGCGCCCGCTTCAGCAAACCAATGGTAATACGCAAATCGATGACTGCCCAGCGGGTCGGGGAAAGCGCGTTGTAGATGGGTATGCTCTAGCCATACCGCTCTTAAAATAACCGGCAGATCGCCGGCTTCGCCATGAATAAAATACGCGGAATTTTCAAATGGATTTTCACCAGCCTGAAAGCGCACGTCAGCGTCTTCGCGATATAACACGCGCAGTGCATTCGGGATCGGTGTGCCATCATTGAGAGCACCAAAGGCATAACTACGTTTTCGAAATTCGCTCAAACCATGATGTTTCACTTTTTCACCGTAGATGAGCGCGAGTTCTTTGGCTGCGCCTATGGTTTCTAAAGTGAGTCTATCTTGGTGTTTCGAGAAAGGCTTGGGATTGAGTGGATCAAATCCACTGAAATGGAAAAACCGTAGTGGTCGAGAATCCGCAAACCATTTTCCATTTTCATGGGTCACGGGTCGGTGCGGTAAATTCCAATATGCGACGTTGTAGCCAGCGTCGCGCAAGATCGCAAATTTGCCAAACATGCCCGGTGCGAGATCAACCCATTTTTGATCGGTAAACAAGCCCTTTGCAGGATCGGAGACCGCACCGTGCTCCAATTTCTCTTCCCACCAGCGAATAAATGCGTCGGATTCTGTTTGATTTCCAAGCGCCAAGAAGCCGAGGTTGTAGGCCCCTGCGCGCATGATATCTAGCTCGCTCGGTAAGCGTTGATCTTGTAGTGGTGCGGTGAGGTGTGGCGTAACGACGGCCGCTGCGCCATCGTTTAAGAGTTGTTCCACATCCGTTAATCGATCAAGGACCAAAATGTCTGGATCGATATAAACAATGTGTTCGTAACCGCGCCGCCGCAGTTCAGCAAACATATACGGTTTGGCCGCAGTATTGAGTTCCATAATGCCATAACGGAACAGGAACTCGTTCATTTTGGGCAGGGGTAGTTGCTCAATTAATGTCGTCTCAAATAGCGCTCCCCCGACCGCTTCCGGCTGATCATAGGGTGGACTTAGGCGATCAACAATCAGCACATGTCTATCCCAATCTGGATGGGTCTCAAAGAGTGACTCCATGAGCGTCTTGGCGAAGGCACCATAATTGAGCGAGACAATGGTGAAGACGGCGGTTTTGGATTGCTTATTCAATGCGGTAATTCCACGGAAAGGCCAAGTTTGTGCTGTGTTTAGGAAAAAGTTGGCTAAAAAGTGCCGCTCGTTTCCACTTGACGCAACAAAAAGTTAAGGGGCGAATGATACCGCAAGCTGCACATCAATTGGAATGATATTATTCGCATCATCTTATTTTGGAGTGGATCGAAATTGTATGCATGGACTTAGCTGGCCGCAGTTACGTAATTTATTTCTATTCGCGCATCGTCGTTTGCAGGAAGTTCGTCTGCCCCAGGTTGCAGGGAGCTTAACCTTTACTACGGTATTGGCCTTGGTGCCTATGCTGACCATTGCCCTGGCGGTGCTTACCGCGTTTCCCTTGTTTGCTAATTTCCAGCACAGTTTAGAAATCTATTTTGCGCAAAATTTGATGCCCAAGACGATTTCTGCCACGGTGATGAGTAATTTAAGTCAATTTGCGACCAAGGCCACACGCTTGTCGGCGGTGGGGGGCATCGCACTCTTGGTCACGGCTTTGGCAACGATGGCGATGATCGATAAGACTTTCAATGAAATTTGGAAGGTCAGAAATCCGCGCCCTTGGGTGCAGCGCTTCGTTGTCTATTGGGCGATCATTAGTCTGGGGCCCTTGCTGATCGGTATTTCGATTAGCGCAAGTTCCTTTGTTTTTAGTGCGACTGGCGATGTGGTTAAGGCGATGCCCTTGTTGGGCTTGATTTTCTATACCTTGCTTTCTATCGCCTTTACGATGGGTGCTTATACCTTGCTCTACAGTCTGGTGCCGAATCGTCCTATCGCTTGGCGTGACGCGATGTGGGGTGGCTTGTTTGCGGCGCTTGCCTTTGAGATTGCCAAGCGTTTGTTCGCTTATTTCATCAAACAATTTCCAACTTATACGGTGATTTATGGCGCGCTTGCGGCCTTGCCGCTTTTCTTGTTATGGATTTACCTGACTTGGTTAATTACCTTGTTCGGCGCGGTGGTGGTGGCGGCACTACCGGTCGTGAAATACGAACGATGGTGGCATGTTCCTGTCGCTGGCAGTATTTATGAAGATGCGATGGCAGTGATGCGTTGTATGGTTTTGGCGAATCGCTCGGACGGTCTGGCAACGGTGGATGTGCGCAGTATTCGTCATCAAACACGCTTTGGTGAAGATGAGATACGCGGCATTTTAGAAAAAATGGCGGACCTCGGTTGGGTCGCTAAATTGACACCGGAACCGATTAAAAAGCGCTCCCGCTTCTGGTGGCGGAAAGATCTGGTGGGTGCGGAAAAATGGGTGCTCATTATGAATCCTGCTGCACTTTCCCTAGCCGACGTATATCGTGTTTTTGTGTTTGATACCGATAGGGACAGCCACTTGGCTAACAAGGTGCATCAAGTATTGGCTGAAGGGATGTCGGAGAGTCTTCTTGATTATTTTATGCTCGACTAGAGCCAGCAAAATATCAGCAAATCTTACCTGATGAAAGCAGTATTTCATATTGTGAAATGACCTGATACGTCGCAACAAAATCTTATTTCATTTCGAGGTATTCCATATCGCATCATGAAATTTTATTTGTAACACGTTGATTTTGCTCATTTTAATATTTATCCTGTGTCTTATATAAGACACTGTTGCGCTGCGGTAGATGCCTTAATATTAGTGCCAAGGACATTTACTTTTCTGATGTTTTACTTACCGCAATCAAATGGAGAAATAGGATGACAAACACTAAGCTCAGCCGGGAACAACAAATTACCGAACTGCAAAAGGATTGGGATAACAATCCGCGCTGGAACGGTATTAAACGTAATTACACCGCAGAAGATGTCGTGCGTCTGCGCGGCTCTTTGCCCGTGGAGCATACCATCGCAAAAAATGGTGCTTTGAAATTATGGGACTTGGTGAATCATGAGCCATTTGTAAACGCCCTGGGCGCACTGACCGGTAATCAGGCCATGCAGCAAGTGAAAGCAGGTTTGAAAGCGATTTATCTCTCAGGATGGCAGGTTGCGGGTGATGCAAACGTGGCCGGAGAAATGTATCCCGATCAATCCTTGTATCCAGCAAACTCAGTTCCTTTGGTCGTTAAACGTATCAATAACACCTTGACCCGTGCAGATCAAATTCAATGGTCTGAAGGGACTGGCGATATCGACTTTTTCGCACCGATTATTGCCGATGCAGAAGCTGGATTTGGTGGGGTTTTGAATGCGTTTGAATTGATGAAAGCCATGATTGAAGCAGGTGCTTCGGGTGTGCATTTTGAAGATCAATTGGCATCGGTAAAAAAATGCGGGCATATGGGCGGCAAAGTATTGGTGCCGACCCGTGAAGCGGTAGAAAAATTAAATGCTGCTCGTTTGGCCGCCGATGTGATGGGTACCCACACTGTTTTGCTGGCGCGCACCGATGCGGAAGCGGCGGATTTATTGACCTCGGATATTGATGATAACGATAAGCCATTTTTGACCGGCGAACGTACTGTTGAAGGTTTTTATAAAACCAAGCCAGGTCTGGAACAATCGATTTCACGCGGTTTGGCATATGCTGAGTATGCCGATATGATTTGGTGTGAAACCGGTAAGCCTGACCTTGCCTTTGCAAGAGCTTTTGCCGAAGCGATTCACGCAAAATTCCCGGGTAAATTGTTGGCGTATAACTGCTCACCGAGCTTTAACTGGAAGAAAAACCTGGACGATGCAACGATCGCCAAATTCCAAAAAGAACTGGGCGCAATGGGCTATAAATTCCAGTTCATTACTTTGGCGGGCTTCCATGCTTTAAATTACGGCATGTTTAATTTGGCCCATGGTTATGCGCGTCGTCAGATGTCAGCCTTCGTGGAATTGCAGGAAGCCGAATTTGCCGCTGCCCCCAAAGGATTCACTGCGGTTAAACATCAGCGCGAAGTCGGAACAGGTTATTTTGATGCCGTGACCCAAGTCATTCAGCAAGGGGTTTCTTCGACGACTGCTTTGCACGGTTCGACTGAGGACGAGCAATTTTTTGATGAGAAGATGGTGGCTTAAGTTTAGTCATTAAGCAAAAATCTTCTGAAAACATGGAAGTCGTTTCCAGCAGGTCGCAATTTGCGACCTGCTGGATCGCTTTTCATGGGGTATCATGCAGTTTGGCTTTAAAATAAAGTGCAGATTACATGGAAACCCCGATCAAAATCAAAATTTGCGGCATCACTCGTATTGAAGATTTGCTTTGCGCTGTCAATGCGGGTGTCGATGCCTTAGGTTTTGTGTTTTACCCGCACAGTCCGCGTTACCTAGCGCCACAACAAGCGGCGCAACTCCTACAACATTTACCTCCTTTTTTGACTTCGGTTGGTTTATTCGTTAATCCCAGTATCGAGGAAGTCTCGGCAGTGATTAAAGTCGCACCGATACAATTACTTCAATTTCATGGTGACGAGACCCCCGAGCAATGCGCGGCAATTGCCGACGCGGTGAATCGCCCATTTATACGCGCTTTTCGTGTAAAAACCGACACAAAACCAATAGATTTGCTAGAATACGAAGCTTCTTATCGTGCTGCGAGCCGTTTTTTTCAAGGTCTTTTGCTCGATACTTATGTAGATAGTTTTGGTGGTAGCGGAAAGGTTTTTGATTGGTCTCTCATTCCAAAAGAACTCGCGCCTCGGGTCGTTTTAAGTGGTGGCTTGAGCGTACAAAACGCGACAGATGCTGTCGTGCGGGTGCAGCCGTTTGCGCTTGATATCAGTAGTGGTGTCGAGTTGGCGAAGGGCATTAAGGATGCGGCAAAAGTGCAAGCTTTCGTAACAGCGGTGCGTTTGGCGCAATCAGTGAGAAGTTAAAAAATCGCATGAGGTCTAGCATCCTTGGCGGTTTTTGTAATCAGGGACGACTATGAAAGAATTATCTCCACTCGACGCGCATTTTGAGCGTCAGGCCGTCGCGCCTCAAGCGATTTATCAATCTTCCTCTTATAACTTACCCGATTCGCGTGGGCATTTTGGTGTCTACGGCGGGAGTTTTGTATCTGAAACCTTGACCCATGCTTTAAACGAACTTAAAGCTGCGTATGCTCAAGTGCAAAAAGATCCGGAATTTTTGGCGGAATTTCGTTCTGAACTCAAGCATTTTGTCGGACGACCTTCACCTATTTATCATGCCAAACGCTGGTCAGAAATCATGGGTGGCGCGCAGATTTATTTCAAGCGCGAAGATTTAAATCATACGGGCGCGCACAAAATCAATAATGTGATCGGCCAAGCTTTATTGGCAAAACGCATGGGAAAACCGCGGGTGATTGCCGAAACGGGTGCGGGACAACATGGCGTTGCTACAGCCACTATTTGTGCGCGTTTTGGTCTTGAGTGTGTCGTTTATATGGGTTCGGAAGATGTCAAACGTCAGGCGCAAAATGTGTATCGCATGAAGCTTCTGGGCGCAAGCGTTGTGCCAGTTGAGTCGGGTTCTAAAACACTTAAAGATGCATTGAACGAAGCCATGCGTGATTGGGTCGCGAATGTGGACAATACTTTTTACATCATCGGCACAGTTGCAGGTCCACATCCGTATCCGATGATGGTGCGCGATTTTCAATCCGTAATCGGGGAAGAATGCCTGTGGCAAATGCCTGAAATGACGGGGCGACAACCGGATGCGGTGGTCGCTTGTGTTGGTGGTGGCTCGAACGCGATGGGCATTTTTTATCCTTACATCGACGAAAAAAATGTACGCTTAATTGGGGTTGAGGCGGCAGGCAAGGGCATGGATACTGATCAACACGCGGCCTCGCTCACAGCAGGATCGCCCGGTGTTTTGCACGGCAACCGAACTTACCTATTACAGGACGAGAACGGCCAAATTATTGAAACCCATTCCGTATCTGCAGGACTAGATTACCCCGGTGTCGGACCAGAACACGCTTGGCTCAAAGATTCGGGTAGGGCGCAATATGTCACCATTACCGATGAGGAGGCGCTGCAAGCTTTTCATGATTGCTGTCGGATTGAAGGCATCATTCCAGCCTTGGAATCAAGCCATGCTTTAGCCTATGCGGCCAAGTTCGCCGCGACCTTGCCCAAGGATGCCGTAGTTTTGGCAAATCTATCCGGTCGCGGTGATAAGGATATGCATACGGTTGCTGAGCGCGCCGGCTTAAAATTTGCCTGAACCTATATTGATTGGTAATTATGACTAGAATTCAAACATGTTTTGCTCGCTTGGCTGAGCAGAAAAAAAAGGGCTTGATTCCCTTTATTACAGCTGGTTTTCCGAATGCGGAATTAACAGTGCCATTGATGCAGGGTTTGGTTGAAGGCGGCGCTGATTTAATCGAACTAGGAATTCCTTTTTCTGACCCAATGGCAGATGGCCCTGTCATTCAAAGAGCATCGGAACAGGCGCTGCGCAATGGCGTTCGTTTGCTCGATGTATTGGCGATGGTGGCCGATTTTAGACGCAGTAATCAAGAGACACCCGTGGTGCTCATGGGCTACGCTAATCCAATTGAACGTATGGGTTTAGATGCTTTTGTGGCGGCAGCTAAAGCAGCGGGTGTCGATGGTGTTTTAGTGGTTGATTATCCGCCAGAAGAGTGCGTCGAATTAGCTGCAAAAATGCGCGTCGCGCAAATGGATACGATCTTTTTGCTAGCGCCGACATCGACCGAAGAAAGAATTCGCGAAGTGGCCGAAATTGCGAGTGGTTATATTTATTGCGTGGCATTAAAGGGCGTGACGGGCACCAGCGCAGCCGACAGCGATGTGGTTGGGCAGCTTGTTCCCCGCATTAAAGAATACGTCAAGGTGCCCGTGGGAGTTGGCTTTGGGATTCGGGATGCGCAAGCCGCCCGTGCCATCGCTGAGGTCTCAGACGCGGTGGTGATTGGATCTCGAATCATTCAAGAGTTGGAAAATACAGTACATGAAAATGCAGTTTCAGCAGTAAAAAAATTTATTTCTGGTGTCAGAACGGCTTTGGACGAGTAAAATACGCGCCTAAAGTAGCAATCACATCGATGAATAGGCTGGCGAATTTTGTGTAAATTTTACGATTTTCACAAAATCGCCCCAGTTTGCCATTGCCATTAGTGCAAACAGACATCAGGAGAAATCAATGAGTTGGTTAGAAAAATTACTGCCGCCGCGCATACAGCGTTCCGAAACTGCCAATCGTCGTTCCATGCCTGAAGGGCTTTGGGTTAAGTGTCCTTCCTGCGAAGCGGTTTTGTACCGTTCCGATCTTGAAGCGAATGTGCATGTTTGTTCGAAATGCGATCATCATTTACGGATCAGCGCACGCGAACGTTTAGATGCTTTATTGGATGCCGGTGGTCGTTACGAAATCGGGCATGAAGTGATGCCTGTCGACACCTTGAAATTTAAAGATAGCAAAAAATATCCTGAGCGTTTGAAAGACGCGATGGAAGCGACCAACGAAACTGACGCTTTGGTGGTCATGGGCGGTTCGATTATGTCGATGCCAGCCATCGTTGCTTGCTTTGAATTCGGTTTCATGGGCGGTTCTATGGGCTCGGTTGTGGGCGAGCGTTTTGTTCGCGGCGTACAAACGGCCTTGGAGCAAAAAGTACCGTTTATTTGCTTTACAGCGACCGGTGGTGCGCGTATGCAAGAAGGTTTGCTGTCGCTCATGCAGATGGCAAAAACGACCGCGATGCTCACTAAATTATCCGAGAAAAAATTACCTTTTCTGTCAGTGTTGACGGATCCAACGATGGGCGGCGTGTCGGCCTCATTTGCTTTTATGGGTGACGTGGTGATCGCTGAACCTAAAGCATTGATCGGCTTTGCGGGACCACGCGTAATCGAAAATACGGTACGTGAAAAATTGCCTGAGGGTTTTCAGCGCGCTGAATTTCTGTTGCAAAAAGGTGCAGTTGATATGGTCGTTGATCGCCGTAAATTACGTGAAGAGTTGGCACGCTTGATGGCGCTTTTGCAGAATCAAGCGGTGGATGCGGTATCGTAAATTATCACTTTAATTTATTTGACTCTCAAAAATTGTTGGTGAGCGTTGCAATGAAAGCCCAAGACAGAAAACCTTGTTTTACTGCCTTTGGGCTTTTTCTTTTATAGTCCGTTTATTTTGCCCGTTTATGAATACCATTCCTGTTGCAAACCCTGCCGAACAAAGTTTGCCGCGCAATTTGGCAACTTGGCTTGCCTTGCTGGAAAAGCGCCATGTCAGTGAAATTGATATGGGGCTTGAGCGCGTTGCAGCGGTCAAACAGCGCAGCGACATTCGCTTTAAATGCCCCGTGATCATGGTCGCTGGAACCAATGGAAAGGGCTCGACTTGCGCAATGCTTGAGTCGATTCTGATGCAGGCGGGGTACCGAGTCGGGCTCTACAGCAAACCGCATTTTCTTGATTTTAATGAGCGCGTCAGAATCGCAGGCGTACCCGTGAATGACGAGGTGCTCGTTGCTGCGTTCAATGCGATTGAAGGAGTGCGTGAGAATACTTCCTTAAGTTATTTTGAATTCACAACGCTTGCGATTTGCCATGTGTTAGCGCAAACACCGTTAGATGTGGTGATTTTAGAAGTGGGATTAGGTGGCCGTCTCGATGCGGTTAATGTGATTGATGCCGATGTGGCGATTGTCACCAGTGTTGATATTGATCATGTCGATTATTTAGGCGATACCCGTGAAAAAATTGGTTTTGAAAAAGCCGGTATTTTTCGTGCAAACAAAGTCGCGATTTGTAGTGATCCCCATGCACCACAGTCATTGATCGATCACGCAGAAAAAATCGGGGCTGACCTACGTCTATTTGGACGCGATTTTAACTACAACGGTGATAAGCAACAGTGGAATTTTGCAGGACGTACCCAAAGGCGACATGCTTTGGCCTATCCAAGTTTGCGCGGTGCGAATCAATTATTAAATGCCTCTGCCGTTTTGGCTGCTTTGGAAGCGTTAAAAGAAGTCTTGCCCGTCGGCGCGCAAGAAGTGCGTAGCGGTTTGGTGATGGTGGAATTACCCGGTCGTTTTCAAGTCATGCCAGGGCGACCCACGGTGGTTTTGGACGTGGCACATAATCCGCATGCCGCCGCCGCCTTGTCGCAAAATCTCGATAATATGGGTTTTCACGCTTACACATTTGCCGTGTTTGGTTCTATGCTGGACAAGGATATTGATGGTGTTATCGCGCAATTTCACAATAAAATTGACCATTGGTGTGTGACTGCACTTCCTCTACCGCGTGCCGCGAGTCATCAACATTTAGCCGAACGTGTTTTAGCAAGTGGTTTTACGCCCGACGCGGAACATAGTTTGCAAGAATTTGAGACGCCCGAAGACGCTTATGCATTCGCGCTCAGTAAAGCAGGGGAAAATGATAGAATACTGGTCTTTGGATCCTTTTTAACTGTGGCAGGCGTAATGCGGGCGCGTCGACAAGGAAATTAAATTGTTTTTGCTGGTGTTTGTGTTGGTCAAAATCTTGTAATTGCAGTGGTTTTTTACATCAATCGAAATAGAACAGAAGTTTGCTATGAGCCTAGATCAGCTGTTTAAGCAAAATCAGTCCAAGCGGGAAAGTACGGCATCGGAAGAAGACGGTGAATTTCGTGCCCAGCTCGATGAGATTGAAGTCGATAATTTCGATAACAATACTAGCCAAACACGACGTGCGACCAGTAAAAACAATCGCAGCGCCAACACCCGAAAAAGCAAAGACAATGAGGCCGCCTTACCCGAAAAGAAGCGCGCGCGTCGTCGTTTAATCGGCGCAGTGGCTTTGGTTTTGGCCGCGGTGATTGGATTGCCGATGATTTTCGACTCCGAACCTCCTTTAACATCGCCCAAAATTGCGATTGATATTCCATCTAAGGATGTGCTGCCTAACCCACCCACCAATGCGAACGTCAGCCCCAGCCAACCCAAGCCTAGCATTGCGCTCCCAGTTTCTAGTGTCGCGGCCAACGTCACTACGGATGCCAACGAACAAATCGTCAATCCAGTCGATCAAAATAAGGGTAAAACGCCCACAGTGCAGCCAACTCAAGTTTTACCTGTGACAGCACCGGCACAAAATTCTAGCGCGCTAGGCAAGCTAGCCACAGCGGCAAATTCCAACGTGGCTGCGACTAAGTCCAGCGAAAAAGTGAGCTCAGCCGTGCGCCCCAGCACTTCGGATCAGCCAGCCGCAACTTCAAAAGCCGCGAGCACTGTGCTAGCTAAGGCTAATAGTGCAGATAAAAACAGTGAAGCCGAGCGCGTAAACGCCTTGCTCGAAGGCAGGGAGGCCCCCAAAGCCAAAGTGGAAACAGCGGCTAAAGTGCCCGAAACTAAGACAGCATTAATCGTGCAAGTAGCCGCGCTCAATTCTGCAAGTAAAGTCAAAGAATTACAAAATAAACTCAAGGCGGCGGGAATTGCGTCGTATACGCAAAAGATTAGCACTGAAAAAGGTGAGATTAGCCGCATTCGTGTAGGGCCGCTCAACAGCAAAGCGGAAGCGGAAAAAATACGTGCCAAATTAGTCAAGATAGGATTGAGTGGCAGTATCGTTCCCAAATAAATCTGCGCTTTCCTAGATTTTCCTAATTGATGCAGTGCTTGGAGATGGTCGTGACTTTGTTTGATTACATCGTAATTTTTATTTTGCTTTGTTCCGTTGTCATTAGCACCTTGCGTGGCTTGATCAAAGAAATTATGTCGCTCATTAGTTGGGTCGTCGCCTTAGTTGCGGCCAATGCATTTGGCGCAAGCGTAGCGGCGTGGATGCCCGCAGCCATTCCGGGACAATTGACTAAAATGATCCTAGGGTTTTTGCTGGTATTTATCGGCGTTCGTTTGTTGATGGCTTTACTCATGCGCGCTTTGGATGCGGTGATTAAGGCGAGCGGTTTAAGTTTGGCAGATCGTGGTTTGGGTGGTCTATTTGGTCTGGCGCGCGGCTGTGTTTTGGTGATGAGTTTCGTTTTGGTTTGTGGTATGACGGCGATTCCCCAGCAAGCCTTTTGGAAAGACGCTTTGTTGATGCCCGTTTCGGTGGCGGCAGTCAAGACGCTGATGCCATTCTTGCCAGGCTCTGTGACCGAGCATGTACATTTGTAATTGATTTCGTTTTATTCTTATTCTTGTTTTTTTAGGAGTCCACCATGTGTGGCATCGTTGGCGTAGTTTCAAAAAATCCCGTAAACCAGTTGATCTATGATGCATTGCTACTCTTGCAGCATCGCGGCCAAGATGCCGCTGGGATCGCGACTAGTCATGGCAATAAATTCGCCATGCACAAAGCAAATGGCCTCGTGCGTGACGTTTTTCGCACGCGCAATATGCGCTCTTTACCGGGCAATATCGGGATAGGGCAAGTCCGTTACCCGACTGCGGGTTCAACCAGCGAAGAGGAAGCACAACCGTTTTACGTCAATGCCCCATTTGGTATCGTGCTTGCGCATAACGGTAATTTGACCAATGCAGCTGAGCTCAAAGTTGAATTGTTCAAAAATGATTATCGGCACCTCAATACAGATTCCGATTCCGAAGTTTTGCTCAATATTCTGGCCCATCAGATTCAGGAAGTGATCAGCGGTTATTCTTTGGATCCTGCTTCATTGTTCCGTGCCGTCGCAATGTTGCATCGCCGGGTACGTGGTTCTTATGCCGTTGTCGCACAAATTGCGGGTTTTGGTTTGTTGGCGTTTCGCGACCCCTACGGAATTCGTCCGCTTTGTTTGGGTGTGGCCCATACCGATCAAGGCGTGGAATACATGCTGGCGAGTGAATCGGTCGCCTTAGAAGGTTTAGGGTTTAAATTTGAACGCGATGTCGCGCCGGGTGAAGCGATTTTTATCGATCTTGATGGCACGCTTTATAGCGAACAATGTGCTGAAAATCCTAGCTTAAATCCCTGCGCATTTGAATACGTCTATCTGGCTCGTCCCGACTCCCTAATCGACGGTGCCTCGGTCTATCTGACGCGCCTTAAAATGGGTCAATATCTGGCTGAGAAAATTCGTGGGCAGTTCGGCAATGGTGAAATCGATGTGGTGATGCCGATCCCAGATTCTTCTCGACCTTCGGCAATGGAATTGGCCTCATCTTTAAATCTTGATTACCGCGAAGGTTTTATTAAGAATCGCTATATTGGCCGTACTTTTATGATGCCTGGACAAGCGATTCGCAAAAAATCAGTGCGTCAAAAATTAAATGCCATCGCCTCTGAATTCAAGGGCAAAAATGTGCTGTTGGTGGATGATTCTATCGTGCGTGGAACCACCAGCCGTGAGATCGTGCAAATGGCGCGCGAATCGGGTGCGCGCAAAGTTATTTTTGCATCGGCAGCTCCGCCTGTGCAGTTCCCAAATGTGTATGGGATCGACATGCCGACCCGTAGTGAGTTGATTGCCTATGGTCGCACGCAGGAAGAAATTTGCCGCGAAATTACAGCCGATGCCTTGGTTTATCAAGATGTGGCGGATATGAAACGCTCCATTGCGGACGCAAATCCGGCGCTGCAAAGCATAGAGGCTTCCTGCTTCGATGGCTACTATATTACCGGTGATGTGACGGCAGACTACCTTGATCGACTGGAAGCGGCACGTAATGGTTCACGTTCGGATAAGGAGGACATGGTTCGTTCTCAATTGAATTTAAACCTGTCCGATAGCGGCGATTAAAAATCTCGCTTTACCCGCTCTAGAAAAACAGTAGAGAGCCGATGCAAGACGTAAAAAAAACGTCATGCATCGGCTTTTTTTGTTTACTTTTGGACTTGGATTATTTGATGATCTGACGTTTGTCATACCAAATTGATGGCAAATTCCTCTAATGTGACGCTGCAAATTAGGTGACAATCTGTTTCACGCATTCGGGCGATGAACATCAGATAGGGGACTATGCAATGTCACAAAACCTTTTAGAGGTACAAGGCCTTAGCAAAAAATTTGGCAGTCGAACTGCCGTTGAGCAGGTTTCTTTTTCGCTAAAGCAGGGGCAAACCTTAGGCTTGCTCGGCCCGAATGGAGCCGGAAAATCGACTACGGTTAGCATGCTATGTGGCCTGTTACGCGCCGATGCCGGACAAATCTTATTATCTGGTGCGGCGATGTCAGCAGGTAATAGTGTCGCCAAAATGCAAATTGGTTTGGTACCGCAAGAAATCGCTCTGTTCGAGGAACTCTCAGCACGGGAGAATCTTAAACTGTTCGGCGCATTGTACGGTCTATCTGGAAAGTATCTGACCGCGCGTTGTGATGCGGTACTTGAGCTGGTGCAGTTGAGGGATAGGGCGAAAGACAAAGCGGCGACTTTTTCAGGCGGCATGAAACGCCGTTTGAATATCGCGGCAGCGCTTTTGCATGACCCTGCACTCTTGATACTGGACGAACCGACGGTGGGTGTTGATCCACAAAGCCGCAATGCCATATTTGACGCTTTAGAAGCGCTGAAAGCACAAGGCCGCTCGCTGATTTACACCAGTCATTACATGGAAGAAGTTGAGCGCTTGGCGGATCAATTACTGATCATCGATCACGGTAAAGTCATCGCAAATGAAACCCCGCATGCGCTCTACCAACGCTTGCCAGCTCAAGCGGCTTTAACGGCGAGTTTTGCACAAGCGGTGACCGATCAAATACTTGCGCAAATACGTCAACAATCAGGCGTAACGGCGGTACAAACTAGCAATCAGGGAATGAGTCTTGACATCGCCTTGAGCCGACAAGAATTTGCACTTCCTATCCTTAATTGGATGGCGCAAGCAGGCTATATTGCGACCCACTTCTCGACGGCTCAGACCAAACTGGAAGATATTTTCTTAACGCTGACCGGACGCAGTTTGCGTGATTGATTTCAGCATTTGGCTTAATTACCGCACCAAGTAAACTTCAACTTCTTTCTCATGAAAGAAATAAAGACAGAAAATAGGGAATAAAAATGAAACTAATCACCGCTATGTTTGCCCTGATACGCAAAGATATTATTTTGTTTTTGCATGATCGGCGCGCACTCTTATTGACCTTATTGATGCCCGTCGTTTTGGCTGCTTTTTTTGGCTATTTGATGGGGGGAGGGCAGCGAGAAAACGCCGCTAAAATCGAAGTCGCTTTGGTACTCGAGGATGATCATGCGATTAGCCAAAAAATCGCGAAAGGCCTCGAAAGCGAAGGCTCATTAAGAGTCGAAAAAATGCCCTTGGACGCGGCCAGAGAGCGTGTGCGAAAAGGTAAAATTAGTGCCGCCATCGTGATACCTAAGGGTTTTGGTGAGGCCTCCGGCAAAGCTTTTTTTAGTGGTTCGGCAAAGCCTGAAATTTCTTTACTCTATGATCCATCACAAACTGCGGTACTCGCGATGGTCAAAGGCATGTTGACACAACAGGTCATGCAAGCGGTCAGCAGCGAAATGATGAATGGCAAAGGCGGCGAACAATTTGTTGATGATAGTTTGAAAAATTTGGATGCTATTGCTTTGAAAAATACAGAGCAGGCTGAATTGAGCCAGTTTTTGAAAGACCTCAAGCAATTGCAATCACATCAAAAATCTTCCGCGTCAGCTTCCGTGCCTGAAGGAAGGTCTGGCGGTCTGTCTATGCCATTTCAAACCAAAGACGAAGCGGTCGTGGCCAAGGACTCTTTGGCGAGCCAATATAATGGGTACGCACATTCATTTGCAGGCATGGCGGTACAATTTATTTTATTCATGGCCATTGACGTCGGCATTAGCGTACTCTTGGCACGTCGCTTAGGGCTTTGGAATCGCTTGTTAGCCGCACCGATTAGCGTAGGCAATTTAATCACCGCACGCGGTTTATCCTGCGCCTTGATCGCCGCCACCGTCATCACCGTTATTTATGCATTGGCGACGATACTGTTTAAGGTGCAAATTTTGGGTAGCATGATCGGTTTTGCGGGGATCGTGATTAGTTTTTCACTGATGGCAGCGAGCTTTGGTTTGTTCATTGCCGCCTTCGGAAAAACCCCTGAAGCGGCGCGTGGCATTGCAATTTTTGCGACCATGATTATGGTGATGCTAGGCGGCGCTTGGATGCCCTCCTTCATGTTTCCACAATGGCTGCAAAAGTTCACTATATTGATTCCTACACGGTGGGCGGTCGACGGTTTTGAGGCTATGACTTGGCGTGGTTTGGGATTCGACGCAGCATTGCCGAGTATGGCTGCCCTGATGGGATTTACCTTATTGTTTGGGGGTCTCGCGGTATGGCGTTTTCGCCGTGAGATGCAGTGAGGGGTATCGAAAAGTAACAAAGTAGCTGTCTTGTTTCATTCTTATACAAATCAAGACACCGTAGGAATTTAGAATGAAAATATAATGAGCCCTATTTTTTAGGACTTACACAAAATTGCGCTGGCTAGGCGAGAAGCCGAAGACAGTACTTTAGTACGGCAAGGCGAACTCAACAACGCCAGCGTCTGTTTTGCGTAAGTCCTTTTTATTCTTTGAATGATCGTGATGAATACTCAGGCTTTAGTATTGATTTCTGTGTTGTATGGGGTGACTCCAGTTAGCGCTGTAGCGCAAACTGAAACCAAGCTGTCGCAGCGAGAAAGTAATCCAGAGGTCAAGCCGGAAGCGCAAGCATCTTCCCAAGATGTGAACGCAAAAAAAGAGACGACAAAGAAGTCCGAATCGCCACAAAAAGTCACGATACAAGCAAGTCGACAAAATGAATACGATGTACGTCGTAATTCCATCGCCGGAAAAATCGTCGTAGGGCGTGAAGAATTGGATAAGGATGGTGATGCAACTGTCGGTGAAATTTTAAAACGTTTACCGGGTGTCACCATCGGCGGCAGGCCAGGGCGCGGTGGTGACATTCGTATGCGGGGTATGGGCGGAGGCTATACCCAAATTTTATTGAATGGCGAGAGACCACCGCGTGGTTTTTCGATGGAATCACTGTCGCCAGATCAAGTCGAGCGCATCGAAATTATGCGTGGACCGGTTGCCGAATTTAGTACACAGGCGATTGCGGGAACCATCAATATTGTTTTACGCGAAGACTATCACGTTAAAGATAGCGACTTAAAAATGGCGCTAGGCTCGGAACAAGGGCGTCTCGCGCCGTCTATTTCACTGGCCTATCCCGGACAATCCGGCGAATTGCAATATGTATTGAGTGCGACACTCTCACGCAATACACAATATGATTTTTCGCAGAGCCATAAGCAGGACATCAATAGCTTGGGCACTGAAATTCGCCAAGACCAAACCGATGAAACCCAGCGCCACTCGCGCAGCCTACAAGTGACACCGCGCTTGAGCTATAAATTTGAAAATGCCGACAGCCTTAATGTACAAGCATTTTTAATGAATTCGCATAGTGATTCGCGTAGCGAGTCGGCGCTGAGTCAAAACCCTGTAAGCAATGCCCCCTATGCTAACGCAATCATGAGTAGTGAAAATGAATCGACTTTCACACGCTTTAATTCGAATTACCAACATCGTTTTGAGCAAAGTGGAAAATTGTTGATGCGTTTGGGCGCAGGTGTAGGAAGCGCAGATAGTCATAGTCAACGACTGCAAACAGATGCACAAAATCATTTGCTCAATACCATAGTCGATACCAATGGGACACGTGATTCCTCTTGGAGTTTGTCGGCGAAATATACCAATATCATCGCGGAAAAACAGAATCTTTCTACGGGTATTGAGATTGAATCCGGTTCTCGTCAACAAACACGAACTTCGCTCGACAATGGCCGGCCTCAATATGCCGAGTCAGGCGATAATCTCGATGCGGGTACACGTAGGATAGCGACCTATTTACAGGACGAATTTGATATTGATGCACAATGGTCAGCGTATGCAGGTCTGCGTTGGGAGGAAATTGCCTCGCACAGTACTCGAGGTACTTCGCAACTGTCGAATCAATCACGCGTCCTTAATCCTATTGTGCATGCGGTGTACCGTATTCCCAATTGGGGGCGGGATCAAATCAGAATGAGCGTGACGACTAGTTATCGCGCGCCTTCGTTAAATGATCTCATTGCGGTACCTACGATTTCACCTTTGAATAGCCCGACACGACCTGATCGCACGGGCAATCCTGATCTTAAACCCGAACTATCGCGCGGACTCGATTTTGCGTTCGAACATTATTTCAAGCATGCGGGTATCGCCAGTGCGAATATTTTTATGCGCAATATCGATCAACTCATTCGTCGTCAAACCAACCCTGTTCAAATCGAGGGAAAGACACGCTGGATAAATGCACCGAGCAATATTGGACACGCACTTGCCAAGGGAATTGAGTTGGAAACAAAAGTTCAATTGCAGGAATTTTGGGATGATGCCCCGGCGATCGACCTGCGCGCCAATTACAGTCGCTTTTGGTCTAGCGTAGATAATATTCCAGGGCCGAATAATCGACTTGATCAACAGCCCACCCAAACCGCAAACCTAGGATTTGATTATCGGGCGCATGCCTTACCCTTGAGTATGGGTGCAAACTTCAATTGGACACCCGCTTACACCAATCAAAACAGTGAATCGCAAACCACTTTCACGGGCATTAAACGTCAAATAGACAGCTACTTATTATGGAAAATTTCCAGCACTAGTAAGCTGCGTTTTTCGGTCAATAATCTGCAAGCGAGTGATTTTTTGAGCGCAAGTAGTTTTACCACTGATGCAGGACCCTCTAGCCAGCAGAATTTAGCCAAAACTTTCACCACTTTCAGTTTAAGACTAGAACTCAAACTTTGAGTTTTTATCATTACGTTCTTTATCTCCGACCTAATTGCGCCTATATTTTTTCTAAATGGTGGACAAATTTATGTCGCTGGCAGATAAAAATTTCCCTTCGTAGAATGCGTCTGAGCTGCCCGTAGAAATATTGCGGGCAGCGCAAATAATGCACCCAGAAAAAGTACGTTAAGAGCGATAATTCCGCATAAGTTCGATAGCTTGGCTGGTGCGGAAGTCTCTTGAAGGGTGTTTAAATTAACCCATTGGGGGAGACAATTATGCGAAGTTTTTTTAGTTTGAGTGGAGTATCTTTTTGTGCGATGGTATTGGTCGCATGTGGTGGGCAGCAGAAAACCGAAGCAGAGGCGCAAACCAACATGGCTTCGGCTCCCACCGTTTATAACGCGACCGTTAATTTAGGGGGGAATGCATTCGTTACGAAAGCAACGAGCGCTTCAACGGAATTGATTGGCGACGCAGGTTTAGGCAATTGGACCAATGCATCCACAGTCACTAGCGTTTATTTTAGACTGGCACAAACTGGACAGCTTAAAATAGGTGTCGTTGCCCGATTAGCCGGCTCAACTGCCAGTACGATCAAGGTGGTGGTGAACGGCACCCCGTTCAATATCAATTTGAGCGGCAGCAATTCTAAAACCTACGATGTCGGAACCGTCAATATTAATGCAGCAGGCTATGTGAAAGTTGACCTGCAAGGGGTGAGTAAGTCGGGCGGCTATTTTGGTGACGTGTCCGCGCTGAAAATCGCCGGTAGCGCCGCCACGAGCGGAATGAATTTTGCCGATGATGCAGCCAATTATTATTGGTCACGGCGCGGCCCATCGGTGCATGCGGCCTATACTGTTCCTGCCAATACCGAATATTTTTACAATGAGGTAACGGTGCCGCTTGGTCAGGATTCGATAGGCTCTTACTACATGGCCAATGGCTTTAATCAGGGTTATTTTGGAATGCAGGTAAATTCTGCGACCGAACGCCGCATTTTGTTTTCCGTTTGGGATTCTGATCTCGGCCATAAAACGACCCTGGTCAAAAAAGGCAGCAATGTCGTTGATAATTCCTTTGGCGGCGAAGGTACGGGCGGTCAAAGCTATTTGTTGTACAACTGGGTCGCGGGAAATACCTATCGTTTCATCACCCGTGCACAACCGGATGGTTTAGGTAGCACACAATTTTCATCATGGTTTTTTGCGCCTGAGAGTAATGTTTGGAAATTTATCGCCACTTGGAAGCGTCCTGATACCACAAGCTATATCGCAGGGGCCTATTCCTTCTTGGAAAATTTTATCGATACCAATGGTTACCTTGGCCGGAAAGTTTACTTCTCAAATCAATGGGCGCGATCAAGCTCGGGTGTCTGGGCTGAAATGACGAAAATGTATTTTGATGGCGATGCGACAGCGAATAATAAACAGCGTATGGACTATGCAGGTGGCGTAGAGAACAGCAAATTTTATTTGCAAAACGGCGGATTCTTCGCCAATTACGTCAGCTTGAATCAAAATTTCACGCGACCTACTACCGGCGTGATACCCAACGTCAATGTCAACAATCTACCGTAATTTCAAAGCCCCCGCATGCTTTGTCATCCTACCGTCATACTGGCAGTGTAGGATGACAAAGTGCGGTACAACTCACTGATAGAGTTGATTGCAGGTGGGGGCGCAGATGCTCTGCGTGTTCCCCACGTTTTCAACAAGTGTCTTTTGCATTTCAGACCTCTTACGCAAGAGCTTCGTCGAAAAAACTTTCTCTGATAGCTCGTGACATGTAGAATTTGCAAAGTAAATTCTAAAGGATGATCGTGTGCACACTGGTATTCATGATTTTGAGTTAAATCTAAGGACGCGTGTAGGCGTTTTGGGGATAGCGCTAGTGTTGGCGCTGAGCCTGCCGTTTTGCTTGGTTGGCTTACACTTTTCGCGTCCATCACCCACGAATCCAATTCTTCAGCTTCAATTTTTTCCACGAGCTTCCATCGCACAAATAAAGACTCAATTTCCTCCTACGCCAGAGCGACTACCTAAGCAGGCGCTAAACTCCAATCGTGCCCAGAGCCATCCCGCTTTAGCTCATCGAGAGGAAGCCCATGATAAGCTAAGTGTGCCGGACATTACTGCGTCGGACGTGGTAAGTGCAGATCAGAAAACAAACGAATCTAGTTTGAAATGGGACAGTAAAACTTTGAAGGACGCATATATGGATAGTCGAAGTGAGATTCAAAAAATGGCCGACAAGGGCGATCGACAACTGATTTCAGTCTCAAAAAACAAATACGAAAAATTTCAGGTCGCAGCCAATGAAGCCACTTTGCCCGACTGTTTTGGGAAGGATTCGGCACAACAAACCACTGTTAAGCTTGGCGCGGTGAACGTGGGTGTGAGGGGCTTACTCGCGACCCCTTTATTATTATCAAATGTTTTGAAAAGAAAGTGCAAATGATAGGCAGGCGATACCTGCCTATTCTTGTGCCAACAAAGAACACGCGCTTATTCGCAGGCGTGTCAGCCGTTTTCCAATAAGCTTTTGAGTTGCTCCATGCGCGATGGATGACGTAATTTTTTCATCGCTTTTGCTTCGATTTGGCGTATCCGTTCGCGGGTTACATCGAATTGATTTCCCACTTCTTCAAGTGTGTGATCGCTCGCCATTTCTAAGCCAAACCGCATACGCAGTACTTTTGCTTCGCGTGGGCTTAATGCATCCAAGACTTCTTTCAGTTTTCCTTGAACGCTCGCTTGCATAGCCGCAGCCATCGGCGACAAGGTGACATTGTCTTCGATGAAATCACCTAATTGTGAATCGCCGTCATCACCAATGGGTACATCTAAAGAAACTGGTTCCTTGGCGATTTTAAGAATTTCGCGTACCTTAATTTCCGGTAAATCCATTTTCTCTGCGATTAAAGCGGGATCAGGTTCTATGCCGTTTTGTTGCAGGCATTGGCGCTTGATACGATTGAGTTTATTGATCGTCTCTATCATATGCACGGGTACCCGTATCGTCCGTGCCTGATCCGCAATTGCGCGTGATATCGCTTGACGTATCCACCACGTTGCGTAGGTCGAAAACTTATATCCGCGACGATACTCGAATTTATCGACGGCCTTGAGTAAGCCGATATTACCTTCTTGAATTAGGTCGAGAAATTGCATGCCGCGATTGATGTATTTTTTCGCGATTGAAATGACGAGACGCAAATTGGCTTCAGTCATCGCTGCTTTAGCGTCACGCGTGCGTTTTTCCGCTGAGATCATTTTTTTGTGAATGGCGCGCAAATCTTTGAGCGGAATTTTCGCACACTTTTCAAGTGCGATTAAGCGCCCTTGTAATTCCCGCGCGGCGTGGATATGGCGCTTTAAATGAGCGGCATAGGCTTCGCGTCCATTGGCCTCATTTTCCAATGCTTTTGGGTCACTTACGTTCGGAAGAAAATGTTCGATGAAACGGCTACGCGGCATGCCGCAACGATCCACTAAGAGCTCTAGCATTCGCTTTTCGGTTTGACGTAGCTCGCTCATTTGCTTGCGTAAAATGTCGCACCATTTTTCTGTACTTTTGACGCTAAAACGAATGCTTTCCATTTCCTTTGTGACGATCTCCTGGGCCTGTTGATAATCTGGAGATTGATAGGAATTGGCTTCGATTTGCGCAAACATATCGTCGAAACTAGTCTTGATGATCGCGAATTTTTCTAGCGCGGTTTTTTTCATCTGCGCTAATTGTTCGGCGCTGAGGGAGTTACTGGTTTCAGCCGTGCTTGACTCGTCCTCGTCGTCTTCATCGAGTTCATCATTGTCTGAACTGGATTCGAGATTGAGCGCTAAATCCAAGCTTTCTGGGACATGAAAGCCATCAATGATGTCGTCAACAATCGCCTCATCATTGCGAATTTTTTCAGCCGTCACGAGGACTTCTTCAATCACCGAAGGACAGGCTGAAATGGCTTGTAGCATATCTCTTAAACCGGTTTCAATCCGCTTGGCGATTTCGATTTCACCGCTGCGCGTCAATAATTCTGCACTGCCCATTTCGCGCATATACATACGCACGGGATCCGTGGTGCGGCCGAAATCCGAGTCTACCGTCGACAAAGCGACAGCGGCCGTCGCTTCGGCATCGTCATCGCTGACTGCACTGGCGACATTATCAGACAAGAGCAATAGCGTCGCATCCGGCGCCTGTTCATAGACGGCAATGCCGACATCGTTCAAGGTGCTGATAATGCTTTGTATCATCTCAGGATCATCAACATTTTCAGGAAGATGATCGTTGATTTCCGCATGGGTCAGATAGCTGCGATCTTTCCCTAGCTGGATTAATTTTGTGAGGCGTTGACGATAGGCTTCGAGCTGTTCTTTGGTCGCGGCATTGCTATTTGATTTGCCTGCTTTGACTCGAGCGGCGCGTTTGATCTCAGCGCTCTCTACTGCATTGAGTGCGTGGATTTCGTCGTTGTAGCCTTGTACTGTGGAGGATTTTCGTCCTCGTTTCGCAGCTTCTCTAACACCTGGCATGGTGTAGCTTGAAGTATCCACGTCGGCAAAATTTGAATTGCTAGTGAGGCTTGCTTTCGGCTCAATGGCTGGAGATTTTTCCGAGATTTTTCGAGTGTCTGATGCGGGAGCTTTCACTGCTGTGCGCCTCACAATGGCATTACTAGAATCAGCTAATACGATGGAAGTGGCATCGTCTGTTGCGATCTCTGTCAACTTCAAATCAGTTTTTTCATGATTTGATTTGCTCGTCTTCTTTATTTTTTTTGTGGTGGTTGTGACTGTTGGTGCCGCTATCTCGGCCATGTTTTTCGTAGAGATTTCGTTTTCGCTCACCTCACTCGCGGTCATGCCCGGCATGTCGGCAGCTTCCGCTGATTTGCTGTTGAGCTCGATTTCACTTTCCGCTGCAAGCGTAGGCTTGTCGGTGATAGGCGCTAAACGCGAACGTCGTTTTGTGACGATGGTGACCGATTGTACTTGCGTGCTGACGATATTGGTTTCTTCAAAGTCGCTTGACTGAGTAAGGACAGGTAAAGCGAATGTACGGGTTTCTGCAATGATGGCCGACGACTTTGATTTTGTTGTGAGCTGCGACTTGCCTAATTTAAGTGTCTTGGGTGAATTGGTTTCAACTATGTTGGCGGAGGAAATTAAGCTATTTTTCATGTAACGAAGAGAGTACGACAACAAAATGCCAATCAAATTTGGATGGCAACAACAAGAGCAATGAGCTTGGATCGAACTCGTTACCGATGCTGGGGGTAACGATTTATTCCGTATTTGTGCTTATTTTTACGCGAGGACGGGATTATCCACGGCTTACCGCAAGTTGACAAGTTTTTTGCACAGAAATATGACAAAGCTTTGCGTGTTGTATGCATTGAATTTTTGTGTTTTGTGGTCAGGGAACTTTGGATCATGATTTTTTTAATTTTAGCGATAGAGGAATTGAACTGCCCTTGTTACAATAGGCTTTTGAATCTTTCGAGATTCGTCGATTCCTTTATTTTTAATTGAAACCATGATTGATATTCAACTTCTGCGAAAAGACATTGATACCGTTGCGCGTCGTTTAGCTACGCGCAAATTTGGTCTGGATGTCGCCACCTTTAATGCTTTCGAAGCTGAGCGCAAACAAATTCAAACGCGCACAGAAGAATTGCAAGCGAAGCGTAATTCATCGTCCAAACAAATTGGCATGCTCAAATCCAAGGGCGAAAATACAGAAGGGCTCATGGCGGAAGTCGCTGCAATCGCAGATGAATTGAAAGCGTCCGAGCTGCGTCTGGCGCAGGTTCAAGACGACTTAAGTCAATTCATGTTGACTATTCCGAATCTCCCCGATGAATCCGTACCGATCGGTCAAGACGAAACTTCAAACTGTGTTGTGCGCAGTTTTGGCACGCCAGCGTCGTTTGAATTTCCCGTGAAAGATCACGTCGATGTTGGCGCTGCGCTCGGTTTGGAATTTGATTTGGCTGTGAAATTAACGGGTTCGCGATTTGCTGTGCTGAAGTCTGGCATCGCTCGCTTGCACCGCGCTCTGGCGCAATTCATGCTCGATACGCAAACCACAGAAAATGGCTATGTTGAACATTACACGCCTTACATGGTCAACGCAGATTCAATGCGTGGCACCGGTCAATTGCCGAAATTCGAAGAAGATCTATTCGCCGTTAAAAAAGGCGGGCAAGATGGTGAAGGGGAGTCGCTCTATTTGATTCCTACTTCGGAAGTGACGCTCACCAATACCGTGCGTGACGAGATTTTGCCGCTTGATCGTTTGCCGATCAAAATGACCGCGCACACACCCTGTTTCCGTTCCGAAGCAGGCAGTTATGGACGCGATACTCGCGGCATGATACGTCAGCATCAATTTGATAAAGTTGAATTGGTGCAGATTGCCCATCCCGAAAAATCGTTTGAGGCACTAGAGGAGATGGTAGGGCACGCCGAAATGATTTTGCAGCGTTTGGTATTGCCTTATCGCGTCATGAGCTTGTGTACGGGTGATATGGGCTTTGGTGCCTGCAAAACCTATGATCTTGAAGTTTGGTTGCCTGCGCAAAATACTTACCGCGAAATTTCTTCGATTTCCAATATGGGTGCGTTCCAGGCGCGCCGCATGCAAGCACGTTTTCGTAATGAACAAGGTAAAACTGAATATGTGCATACCCTAAATGGTTCCGCCTTGGCGGTTGGACGGACTTTGGTTGCCGTTTTGGAAAATTATCAACAGGCGGACGGAAGTGTACAAATCCCCAAGGTTTTACAAGCCTATATGGGTGGACTAGAAGTCTTGCGCGCATAAAAATTGTGATGAAATGTAAATTTCTGTAAAAAACAATTTGTTTTGACTCCAACTAATTTTATAATTGGCATGTATCGAGGTTCGCGTGTTTTGTGGCTAGCATACAAAAAGAAGTTTGATTTTGTAGTAAAAGTAAAATTAGAGGATTTCCTCTAATTGTTGTGAGGAAAGTCGCGATGTAGGTATTGTTGCAAACATTTATCAAAGCTTTTTGCGTTAGTTTGAAGTGAAAAGTCGAAGGAAAATGTTCTACTCGTGGTGGGAATAGTGTTACTGCATGCGGATTTCAGCGGGAAAACCTCGTAAGAGCCTGATTATTTCGAATGTTTTTTTTGAATTGCTTGAAGATAAAGGCGTGAAAGCCGATGTTTTCAAAAAAACAGGCTACCAAACAAAAGGGTTCTTTGCTACAATCCGTCGCTTAACTGAAATGTGTGGTTAACGGAAAGATGGCAGAGTGGTCGAATGCACCGGACTCGAAATCCGGCATACGTTTATGACGTATCCAGGGTTCAAATCCCTGTCTTTCCGCCAGCAGTATCTGACGCGATTAATTGACAAAGAGCAATGACGTGTACAGAGATCTTAACTTGACGGCGTATGTGTGTTTCTATTAGACATCAGTTTTATATAGATTTGTTGCCTTAGGTCTATATTATGCATATGATGAACTTACTGTTTAACACAGATTCTGTTTGAGAGTAGGGTGGCCTAGATGGTGTATTGAACTAGCGCCAAAATTATAAATAGTTATCAAGCCTGTTGGTATTGATGCATACAGACATCCACGCTGTATTTTGTGAAGAGTGAGTATAACCATGGCAAATTTATTAGACCTCAAGTCGGAAGACTTTGATTACAATCCCAACAACTTGTTGGACACATTGATCAAACAACTGCATTTGAAAAATGATGCGGCTTTGTCGAGAGCTTTGGAAGTCGCTCCGCCAGTGATCAGTAAAATCCGTCATCACCACTTACCGGTGGGTGCTTCTTTACTCATTCGTATGCACGAAATCAGCGATCTCAGTATTCGCGATTTGCGCGGCTTGATGGGTGATCGCCGCGAAAAATTCCGCATTGGCGATCAAGTCATTCGCACAGAATAAGCAAACTATCGCAAACTAAACAAGAGGGCTTCTCCAGTTTTGGATGAGCCCTTTTGGTGTAATTGTTTGCCATTTTTACGTAAATTTGTTTTACGTAAGCTTTGCTGCGCGAGGATTTTTTCTGAAATTATTTGATTTATCTTAATAATTTCAGGGATTTGTTTCGCCCGCTTCATTTTTATTTCCTTAAAGAAAATTTATTCCGCATATTACGTGCTAAGATGAAATTGCCAATTCGGCGATTTTTTTAGTCGAGGTAATCATGTCTGTCCAGGTTACTGGTGCTACACGGCACTTGCACGACAATAAGATGCGTCTTTATCCAACTAAAGTCATCAATATCATTGGTGGTCCCGGTTGCGACAAGTCCCTCTTTTCTTCCGCCATCATTCTTAATTTAAATTTGCGACACAAAACGGTGGAGCAAATACCCGATTATGCTAAATCATTGGTTTGGCAGCGCGATTTCGAGGCATTGAAAAATCAATACCTAGTTGCAAAGAGACAGTTTGAAATGTTGGATTTACTAGATGGTCAGGTGCAGTTTTTAGTAACGGAATGCGCTCTTTTGCAAGTCTTGTTTTATAACGAAACCTACAAAGAAAATATTTGTGATGTGGCTAAGACTAGGCAGCATATTCTCGACTGGTACAATCGTCACGATAACATTAACATCGTGGTCGAAAGAGGTGAGAAAAAATATGTTAAAACTGGCCGCATGCAAGATGAAACCGAAGCCAGAAATATAGATTTAGCCTTACAGGCGACTTTGCAAAGAGAGGGTGTTCCATTTGTGGTGATGAAGCCCGATTTGGTCACGATCACAAATTTTGCAAAATCGCTTTAGCAAGTTTATTGAGGTGCTTCGATTCTGGCGAAAGTGGGATAAATTGTCTGGGTTCTAATTTGCGATGAATGAAGGTGAATTTTTCATGCGCTTTTTCCTTCAAAGATGGACTCATTGAGCCTGAAATATGGAGCCTAGAAAAACAAAAAAGCCGACAGAAAATCTGTCAGCTTTTTGTTTTTGAAACTTGGTCGGGGCGAGAGGATTCGAACCTCCGACCCCGTGCACCCCATGCACGTACGCTACCAGGCTGCGCTACGCCCCGACTCTGAGGGGGCGATTATAGGGTATGCAGCAATTTTTTTCCATTAAAAAATGCGTTTTTCTCGATCTATTTTTATAGAAACTAAAATCACTCAATTCATTCTCTCAAATCATTGTCAAACGCCTTAGAAAGCGAGGACAATGATGCCTTGGATTTTTTTGAGCACAGACGTGCATCGTCTATGACGCTGCAGACCTCCTCAAGAAAATAAAAATTTAGGCGCGCTGGGTATATCCGCTCGCCATTCATCATGATCCTTATTTGATAGAGTAAATTATGCCAATTAAAGTTAGTCAAAATTTCGATGCGGGTGCGATCGAAGTTGTTAGCGTGAGCGATGTAGAGAATATTGAACTCAAACTGCGTAAAGATTCAAATGCTGAATTTGCGCAGTGGTTCTATTTCCGCCTGCAAGGCGCACGCGATCAAGAGGCGACGATACGCATTTTAAATGCCGGTGAAGCGACTTATCCAGATGGCTGGGAAGGCTATCGCGCGGTGGCGAGCTATGACAGAGAGAATTGGTTTAGGGTTGAGACCGAATTCGATGGCAAAGTGATGAGCATCCATCATACGCCCGAAACCGATAGTGTTTATTACGCGTATTTTGAACCCTATAGCTGGGAGCGTCATCTTGCTTTATTGGGTAGCGTGGAGCAATCGGAACAAGTTCGTGTGGAAGATTTAGGCAGCACTGTCGATGGTCGCGACTTAAATATGATCGTCGTTGGTAATCCAAGTGCAGCAAAAAAAATCTGGATCATCGCACGTCAACATCCTGGTGAGTCTATGGCTGAGTGGTTGGTCGAGGGGACGCTGAACGCATTACTTGATCCCGCTAATCCACATGCGACGGCGATTTTGAACAAAGCGGTTTTGTACATTGTCCCCAACATGAATCCCGATGGTTCTATACGCGGCAATTTGCGCACCAATGCGGCCGGCGCGAACCTTAATCGTGAATGGATGAATCCAAGTATTGAGACGAGCCCCGAAGTCTTTTTCGTGAAGAAAAAAATCGAAGAGATTGGTTGCGATTTGTTCTTAGATATCCACGGTGACGAAGGTTTGCCCTATGTTTTTGTTGCAGGCAGCGAGATGCTAGAAGGATTTAGTGAGCAACAAATGCGTGAGCAAACCGCATTTATGGATAGTTTTTGCGCTGCAAGTCCAGATTTTCAAACTAAATTTGGCTACGAAGCGAGCAAATACAATGAAGACCTGCTGAAGTTGGCATCGAAATACATAGGACATCATTACAAATGCGTTTCTTTGACTTTAGAATTGCCGTTTAAAGACAATGCCAATTTGCCTGATCTTTTAGTCGGTTGGGATGGCGCACGTAGTATGAAACTCGGCGAGGCCATGTTGCAGCCTATCTTGACTGCGATTAGCGCCGCTTAGATAGGGTGCAGGGATTTATTCAGTAAGGGTCGTGCAGGTAAGAAGATAATGATGACGGGCGTGTCACCATTATCTTCGTTGCCTTCTAATTTCGTCTCAATGCAAATGTACCGAACCTTCCGGGGGCGCATCGTCAGGCATTTCGGTATGTACTAATTCGCCTTCCGCGTCTGCAAAGAGGGGTGCTTGGCAATCGTCGCAAAATTCCATTTCAAAGATATCCTCCAAAATTTGTATGCGTTTAATTCCGCTCTCGTTGAGTAGAGATGGAATCTCACCCGAGGCTTCGTCTGAGGCAGGGAAGTTAGGGCCGATCAGCGCGTTCATTTCGTCCTCTTGCTGATAGAGCGGCCAAATGACACCGTAGATAATTTCTGGCGCATCGCGCAGCGTAAAACCGACCCGTAGTTCATCCACTTGTCCGGTATGGGTTTCCTGTCCAAAGCGGCCAATAATGGCACCCAATTCCGATGCTTCTATCCCTAATGTATGGGTGAGGTAAAACACGGCGGAGCGTATCGAAATAGGACGCACCAAAATATCGGCCTCGCGACAGGCTGAATAATACGATTCAGGAAGTAAAAATTCGAAACCGCAGCCAGGTAGGAGGTGGGCAATATCGGCATGGGCGCGTTGCTTCCATAAGGCGAGCGCCGCTTCTTTTGCTTTGCTCACATCAAATGGCGAAGGGCAAAGTTGCCATTGAAAGAGGGCTGAATTTTCCGGTGCAATCACGACCCCTAAAAGGTAGCGACTATCAGCCAAAAATGGAACTGTTTTGGGCAGGTCTTTCGGACTCGGCATCGCTTTTCCAGCCAAGAACTGATGTGCCGTGTGATGCATGAGATCATTGATTTGGCAGTGGTCTTGCGGTAGCTGGTCGATCGAAAACAGCGTCGGCAAAATGCTTATTTGTATGCCCTTGCACAGCAAGGCATCACGCCAACTATTGGAGAGTGATTTTAGGATGGGTGCAGGAATCGCGCCAGAACTAATTTCAAAACGGCTCCAAGCCAAAATGGGTGCCGCGATTAAGATGATGTTGTAGTGAGTTTCGCTTACCAAAATACGTCCGCAAGTGGCAATCGATTCTATCGATTCAATTAAAACTTCATAGGCTTCAGGTTGATTACTAAAGACATGTTCTGCCGCCGCGTCCAACACGCTTTGATGTTTTAATTCGAGGTTCTTAGCGACTAATTCATCTAGCAGCGATTGCCAGTCATTATCCTCAATCCGACTCCCGGCTTGGGATATGGCTTGTGCCAAGTTGGCGATACGCAGACTGTCTCCAGCTAATTTTTGAATTTTTTTCTTGGGTGGGCGTCGCATGTAATTCTTTCACATTGAGTTGTGTTGAAGGTTTAGGTAAGCGCGGATTTATTCATTACATAGGGTGGCAAATTCAGCTCTAAAAAATGGGGTTTCGCCGCTTCGGAATAGAGTCGTGCTTTCCTAAAGCTACTTTACCTAAGATTGCAGCTTCACGCATTCCATTTTACCGAAAAATCCTCGAGACAATGTTGGATTATCCCAGACTTGCGTGTATCTGAAGTTGTTTCACACGATCTACAAAAGTGTATTTGCGAAGTTGAGTTCTGAGTTCGCTC
>JAHFQV010000133.1 GCA_023259175.1 Oxalobacteraceae bacterium
CAAACGAAGTTTTCTTTGATCGATATTCTCGAAATTTCATGCAATTTAGTGCGCGCAGGGATTATCGCGCCGCATAAGCACTCGTATCAGTCTTGGATGCTGATGCCTGACGTGAAAGCACTCACTTTGCATGATGTGTATTCCAGTGTATTGGAAACGCAAAGTCAAGATACAGCAAGTCGAAAAATGCCAATCCGATCAATTAGGCTTGAACGAAAATCACATCAAACTATTGATATAGTTATCACTCAAGCGGTCATGGAGTTGAATCAAAAAACTGCCCAAGTATTACGAAAATTTCCGGTTGATCGCCTCTGCTTCGCAGCTGATGAACCGCGTTTGTATATTTAAAATTATTAAATAATTGCACTATTAATTGAAATTTATTGTGGACTATGTCGGTTCTGCTGGGGAGGTGGCCAAAAAATTTTTCTTACTTGTTTTCCGATGAAATCAGCTCCGCATCTATTAAAATCCCAAAGGAAATATTATGTTTGTCGATCGTAGAAAGTCGTTGGATGAAGTATTGGATTTAAAGGAAAATAGAGGGCTCAAACGTCAACTTGGCTGGTTTGACCTGATGATGCTGGGTGTAGGTGGAATCATTGGCACGGGAATTTTTGTCTTAACGTCCGTCGCTGCAAACAAGGCCGGTCCAGGCATGCTCTACAGTTTCATCATTTCAGGATTTGTCTGTGCCTTAACGGCGCTCATTTACGCAGAGATTGCCTCAATGGTGCCACTTTCCGGTGCCGCATATTCATACTCGTATGTGGCTTTGGGTGAGATGCTTGCGTGGATGGTAGGCTGGGCGCTAATTCTGGAATATGCCATCGCGGCTGGTGCGATTGCAGTCGGATGGTCTGGTTACGCCAATGGCTTTCTCCATTCTATTCACTTGGGCTTGCCATTATTCCTGACGGCTGGTCCAGCCGACACCATTACCCTTGCCGACGGAACAACAAGCCACGGCGCATTCAATCTCATTGCCTGTATGATTTCGCTCTTGATGACAGGCTTATTGATTTCCGGAACGACAAAGAGCGCGAGATTCACTTCGGTACTGGTCATCATAAAAATTGCAGCGCTCGCTTTATTCATTGTGCTAGCGCTCCCTAAGGTTCAATTAAGCAATTTTGAACCGATGTTGCCTAATGGCTGGGGAACACCATTGTCAGGTGTAGGTGTGCTGGGCGCTGCCGCGTCGATTTTTTTTGCCTATGTTGGTTTTGATGCAGTCGCGACGGCCGCTGAAGAGACTCGTAACCCGAACCGAAACCTGCCGATAGGCTTGATCGGATCGCTTGCAATTTGTACGGTATTTTATCTATTGATTGCATATTCTGCAGTCGGTTCCATTGGTGCCCAACCCGGAGCAGCACTATCTCAATCGAAAGAGCCGCTGGCTTTCATACTACGCTCACTTGGTTTTCCAAAGGCGGGATCTTTGGTTGGTTGGGCTGCTATCTTGGCGTTACCATCGGTTGTGTTAATGATGATTTTTGGTCAAACTAGGATCTTATACGCGATGGCACGTGACGGCCTGATGCCAAAGATATTTTTGAAAATACATGAAAGTTTTCAGACTCCATATATCGTAACACTAGTGACTGGCGGCGTTGTTTCCTTGTTTGCCGCAATATTCCCGGTGAGTATGCTTGCAGATATTTCTAATTCCGGAACTTTATTTGCGTTTTTTATGGTGGTATTGGCAGTGATGGTACTGCGAGTAACCCATCCAGACCGACCTCGTCCGTTTCGAGCGCCCTTCATTTGGCTAGTCGGCCCAATGGCTTTAGCAGGTTGCACTTTACTTTTTATCAGTTTAGGCTGGGACCCAACGATTAAGTATTTTATGATCTGGAGCACAATTGGCTTACTTGGCTATTTTATGGTCGCTCGTCGACATAGTTTGATTGCGATCACTTCAAAAGTGTCGCGAGCGGCCGAAGTTTGAAACTAAATTTCTATTTGAATTTTCGGCGTTGGCCGCAGCAGTTTCTGAGTCGGCGCTGTTTTAGATTAGGCGTGAAAGAGGTGTAAAACGAATGGAAATGTTGCTGCCAAATGCATTTCATTTTGCGCCAGAACCCGGAGAGAGCTCCCCACTTTTTTGGTTGAATAATGTTGGAAATTCAGTTATTTAAAAATATCGCGCCTCGCGTAGCCAGAATAAATCCGCGCTTCTCTAGCTAAAATAAATTTCTTCGCTATTTCCGCAAATGCGGGTTTGCTTTTCTTCGATAGAATGTAGTAACGCCTGTGCTTGTTGTTTTGCGTCGCCAATGGCATCTTTGATGACATCTTCCAACAGTAGGCAAGCGCCTTCGGTATCGCCCATGTCGAGATAGGCTAGTGCCAGGCGCATCCGGACTTCGATAGGGCTTAGTAGCGATTTTTCTTCCTTGGTGCTCGCTGGCGTTGTTGTGCTTGGTGTGGCTGGTGTTGTTAGGGTGGCCGGATGCGCTTGCATCGCTGGTTTTAGTATTGCTAGTTTCTCCTGACTTATTTCCTCAATTTTCTTGATTTGTGCTACGGCGAGGTCTGTTTCGTAGTGCTGAATCTCGGGCAGATGAATGAGTGCTTGTGGCGCTGCGCGCTCACTGGCAGCTGGCAGTGTCGGTGCAGCTTCGATTTTAGGTAGATTGATTTCGGCGCTAGGGAGAGTTTGAGCGGTATCAGCTTGCGTTTCTGCGAAGAGAAATTGCGCCGAGGCGAGCTGCTTGAGATCCTTGACTTGACGCGGTCTATTTTTTTCTTTTGTCAGTAAAAATAAAGCTTCTAATTGCTGATACAGGACACGATCAAATCCGCTGCGCGCTCCGATACGGGTATTACTTAAGAGGCGTTCTAGGTAAGTGCTAACCTCGTCCCCTTGCCAGAGCTCCAAAATCTTTTTCGCGATATGTGGGAAGTCGTTTAGGTTTCGTTCCGTAGATTGAAAATCTTGATCCCATGCATACACTCGCACATTGAAAAGCTGGCGGATTTTTTTTCGTGTCGCTTCGTAATTGGCGTGATCATTGCAGTCGCGATATTGATCGCAAATCTTGAGCCAAGCATCGGGGGAAGTCGGCTTTTCGATGGGCAGGCTGATCGTCCCACTATTTTTTTCATCTCTTTCATCGAGACTGGATTCAAATTCACTTCCGTCGATATCCGTGGTCGGTTGATAGACCCGCAACCAAGCGTCTACGAAACCTTTGATGTGGGAAAAATCGTCTTTGGTGTTGAGTTTGATCGTCGGCGGCAAGGTCGCCTCACGCAACATTTCCGAATTGGTTTGTAACGCATCACGCGACCGGTAAAAACGTTGCTGCTTTTGTTCTGCATTGGCGGGTGCTTCTTGAGCGGGCGATGGGTACGCTGCATTTGGATGCTTGATGGTGGTGTCAGGCGCAAAGGTTTTTGCGGTCTGGGTATCGTGATTGCCCTCCGTGATTAGCTCATCATGGGTGTTGGTAAATCCCGCTGCGCTGGTGCCAAACGAGGAAACGGCTGAGAGTGTATCTAATTGACTCGTGTCGATGAAGGACAGCATGGAGTCTTGAAATCGTTGCGCAGTATTCTTGATCGATTGCATACCTTTACGAAATTCGTTTTGTATATGCAAGCGCCAAAAGCTGAAAAGGGATGCAAGTATCACCAGGCTGAGTAAACCTACTAGCCATTGCGTCCAGAGGATTTTTTGCGATGCGCTTTCAATGAGTTGGCTTTTTTCTTGGCTGATCCTTGCGTTTTCCACCGTCAAGCTACGAAGCTCTTTCTGCAGGGCCGCCTTTTCCTGCGCAAGCCTTTGTGCTTGAGCTTCTTTTTCTAAGTCTGCGCTTGTCGCTGTGGGATAGGGATTAGGATTGATTTCGTCCCCTGTGCGCTCGGTCACGCTATTGGAAATTTCCTTGTCTGCAGTGCCTAGCTGTTTGAACTCGGACTGTCCTCGAGCTGCGCTATGGCCTGCGGTCAAGCCCAAACTAAGGAGGAGGCTAAGAAGTGCTATGCGCCAGTATCGCATCATGGTGTTCCATTCTATCGACTCAAGATCGACCAAATTCAATTTACTTTCAACTAAGCTTCGGCAAAGCTTGTGAGTTTTCTGCGCAGGTTTGCCGATTAGGGATGATTTTAGAGCAGATTTTTAAGAGTGGATTGATACATAGACAATTGTTCGTTAAAATCAAACAGCTTAGCGCGAATATTTTTTGATCTTTGCAGAATTTTATTTTGCTGCGGAAATGTTCTGTTAAATTGTATTGTGTGACGTATATTGGGACGAAGGGGTAAACATGCTTGTGCTCGGCATAGTAGGTTGGTCAGGAAGTGGTAAAACAAGCTTAATCGAGGCTTTGATTCAACAATTTCGACAGACCGGACTCCGTGTCAATGTCATAAAACATAGTCACCATGATGTCACCCTTGAGCCTGCTCATAAGGATAGCGCCCGTTTTCGGCGTAGCGGTGCCAATGAGGTATTGCTGGCCTCACCTTTTCGTTATGCGCTTATTCACGAGTTGGCTGGGCAAGACGAGCCAAGTTTGGCGGGAATGCTCGACCGCTTGTCACCTGCAGATTTGTGTTTGGTCGAGGGTTATAAATGGGCCGACATTGCAAAAATTGAGGTCTATCGCCCTAGCGTGGAAAAGAGGCCGCTGTATTTGGAAACGCAAACGACACCGATTTTAGCGGTGGCATCGGACGTGCCTCGGATGCCAGATTGCCCAGCGCAGATTGCTTGGTTGGACTTGAATCAAAGTTCTGAGGTAGGGCGCTGGATAGCAGAAAATTTGATCCACCCTCAAGTTCAGGAAAAAGCGTCCGATAAAGAGTTGTAGACAAGGGGAAGTGTTATGGACGTTTCAACAATTGGGCGAGTGGCAAGCACTTTGGCTGATGTCGGTGTGAGTCAGGAAGTGAGCATTGCGGTACTCAAAAAAGCCAATGAAATCAATCAGGAAAGCGCGACAGCTTTGATTGAGGCCATTCCAAATTCAAGTAATAGCACGATACCTAATTTGCCCCCTAATCTTGGGCGGCATGTCAATACGACTGCTTGATCGCTTTTTAGGTCGTTGCCGGTGGCTCCCACGATAGTTTGATTCCCCCGAGATTTTGGGCATTATTTTCTGAGATAATGCTACTTTCTCTCGGTCTAAGGAAAGCAATGTCATCAATCGTTTGGGCCTGGTCGGATCGGCTCAGTCTTCAATATCCAGAAATGGATGCGACCCATCAAGAATTTGTGACGCTCTGCGCACAATTGTCTCAGGCAGAGGATCAAACTGATTATCTCCTGAAGCTCGAAGCGCTGATTGCGCATTCGGTGCAGCATTTCGAGCAAGAAAATCAATGGATGCGGGAGACTCAGTTTCCACCCGCGGGATGTCATCAGACCGAACATGATACGGTGCTAAGTTTGATGCAGGAGGTTCATCGCCGGGTTTGTGACGGTGAAATGGACTTGGCAGATCGCTTAGCAGAAGAGCTGCCACATTGGTTTGAGCATCATGTAGCCACGATGGACAATATGTTGGCGCAGTTTTTACGCAAGCCTGCGCTTGAGCAAAATCTCACTGTGTAGAAATCAAAATATCGCCTAGTTTGACAGTTTGTCCAGGGCGAATTTTGGCAGTCTTGCGTAGCTCTTGTTTCCCATCGACTTTGACATCGCCACTGGCGACGATGACTTTTCCCGCTCCGCCGCTATCGCACAGACCGACGAGTTTTAGCAATTGGTTTAGTTCGACGTATTCGCCTTCAATCTTAAATGTAAGTTTTTGCATAATATTTCCTAAATCGCGGTTGAGCTTCGTATTTTAACCGAGACTTCAGCCTAGGCGCAGCGTCGGCGCTCTTTGCGTGCTGACGCTAATTTCCACAAGAGCATCTCAAAACCGATTGGAAAATCTCGGTTTAACTTTACTAGCATAGTAATTGTAGGCAAAATCGCAGAGCGCCTTGTCTGCACTGTGCATTTGTCGAGCGCTGATTTTCCACAAGAGGGTGGCGGTTTTTTTGATGCTGGTGAATATACATTGATCACCACTAAGCTTGGTGGAATTCGTGAGTAAAATTTTTTTCTGCAATTTGTAAGGATCATTGTTCGGCCGCGACTACCGTTTGTAGTTCACACTTTGTTTTCGATTTATCGCGTTTTGGATCCTTCCTTTTTGCGATAGAGAGAAAATTTTTCTTGATAGTTTTTTTCGGAGATTAAAAATGAGTAATAAAGCGATGATCGCAGTTGCCTTAGCAGGTTTGTTGGGTTCTAGTGCAGTGATGGCCGCTGAAGCGCCGAAGATGGAAAAGTGCTGGGGCGTGGCAAAAGCAGGTCAAAATGATTGCGCGACTAAGAACGGTAGCCATTCCTGTGCAGGTCAGGGTAAGAAAGATAATGATCTGAACGAATGGAAAAAAGTCGCTACAGGTTCTTGCGAAAAAATGGGCGGTAAATTAGAAGCACCGAAGTCTTAATTTTGAATTGCGTGGAAAATTTTTCCGCGTCTGTGCGTCCGCAAGCACCGGCTATTTTGCAGGGAAATGGTATCGGCTTGCGGACGCAGCATTATCGCGATTTCTTGGATGGGCCCGTCGCAGTTGATTGGCTAGAGGTTCATTCAGAAAATTATTTTGGCGATGGTGGTTTTGATTTGTATGTGCTGGAAACACTTGCAGAACGCTATCCTATCAGTGTCCATGGGGTCGGTTTGGGTTTGGGTGCGGCGCATGGATTAAATCAAATCCATTTGCAAAAATTAGCGCGTTTGATCGACAGAATTTCGCCTCAATTGGTGTCAGAACATTTGTGTTGGGGCAGTGTTTCAGGCCGACATTTGAATGACCTACTTCCTTTACCGTTGTCGAACGAAGCACTTGATCTCATGGTCGATCGTGTCGATAGGGTTCAAACTTTTTTGAAGCGCCGTATCCTGATTGAAAACGTATCGACCTATGTGCGTTTTCGTGCCGATGCGATGAGTGAGGCGCAATTTCTTTGCCAACTCGCAGCGCGCAGCGGTTGTCAGATTTTGCTGGACGTGAATAATCTCTATGTTAATCAATACAATCATGGCGAGGATGCGCTTGCCGCGATCGATCATTTTGCGCAAATGCCAAAAGGGACCGTTGCAGAAATTCATTTGGCGGGTCATTTAAAAACCAAGGAGCTGATGATCGACCATCATGGTGCCGCGGTGGATGCTGCTGTTTGGGATTTGTATTTTGCGGTTTGCCAAAAAATTCAAGCGGACATTCCGACTTTGATTGAATGGGATACCGATATTCCGGCGCTCGAAGTATTGCTCGGGCAAGCCCAGATGGTAGCTGAAGTGCGCTCGCGTGCAGATGTCGAGCTAAGACGATGATAGAAATTCCTCGCGCCGATTTAGCGCAAATTCAAGATCAATTTGCGGCCAGCCTTTTGTCCGAAATGATGCCGCACAATTCTTCGCTGGTAGAGAATGGTCGCGATATAGGTGTTCGGATAGAGACCTATCGCGCAAATTTGCGGGCGATTTGGCATCAGGCTTTAAGCAATAGTCATCCTGTGCTACGTACTCTCATCGGTGCGGGTTATTTTGAATATTTGAGTCATCAATATGGCCTGCAATATCCTTCAGAGTCCGGCGACTTGCATTGGTTTGGGCAGCATTTTCATTTGTATTTGGCGTCCATTGAAGATCTTCAACAATATCCCTATTTGAGTGATATGGCTGCGCTTGAATGGGGTGTACACCGCGCATATTACGCCAGTCATTTAGCGCCTTTGAGTTTGGCGACGTTTTTAACAGAATCGGGCGAACATGCGCAAGAACGAGTCTTGGTTTTGCATCCCGCACTAACACTATTTCAATCTAATTTTGCTTGCGCTGCGATTTGGTTGGCGCATCAAGAAGTCGATGTTGCGCCTTTGGATAGGCCTATCGATAGCCCAAGCTTTAGTTTAATTTATCGAACTGCATGGCAGGTCGAGGTGGTCGAAATTGGTCGCGCCTCCTTTCTGGCGTTGCAGGCGATTGATGCCGGTAAAAATTTGGAACAGGCCTTTGAGATTGCGCTGGCAGCGGAACCCGACATGGATATTTCACGGTTGATACAGGACTGGTTTTCGAAAGCTTGCTTTTCACATTGCCTAAATAAT
>JAHFQV010000037.1 GCA_023259175.1 Oxalobacteraceae bacterium
CAATTGCTTTACGGGCGGTGGCGGTGCTTGTGTTGGCAAACTTGGTGACTCCGCTTGAGTGCGGGCCGCTAAACTCACTGCTTCGGCATTTTCTTCTTGCTGCTTTTTGGCTAATGCGTTTGCTTCGGCTGCCTTATACGCGGCAGCGATGCTACGTTTAAGGTAATCAACCAAATTGACAGGAATTTTAAAGACACTGCCACTCAAATGAACGTAGATAGCGACATCGGCAGGGATTTGTTTCACGATGTCCAGGCCGGACATGCAGAGGCATTCACTGCTACTAGGGAGATTTAAGCGAATTTTGTCTTCGGCAAGATCAATCTGCGCAACGGCTCCTGCGCCCTCACGACGAATGAGCAGGGTAAATTCATGGGCAAAAACGGCATGGCTACGATCGATCTGAACAAAAAATTTCGTCTTCACGAAACGCTTCAGGGCCGGTTTAAAATCGCCAGAACTTTGTGCGGCTTTTACGTCCGCTTCAAAATCCAAGCTAAGCAAGGGGGGAACGGTGTCAATAAGACTCATTTTTTTCTGAGAACATCAGCCGATTAATTATTAATTAACGGCTATTCTAAAGCAGAAAAATAAGCAATACAACAACTGTCCAAGAATTAAGATCAAACAGCTTAGCGAATGTATTATTTAAGCAAAATGTTCAGATCGTGCACGATCATATCGGTCTTTTGTTGATAGGGAAGATAGAGTCTTAACTGCCCCTCGGTGTCAATCACGTAGCTGGCAGCGGTATGATTCAGGGTGTAGTTATCGGCTGTTTTACCCGGCACTTTTTCGTAAAATACTTTAAAACTCTTCGCCACTTGCTCCGTGCTCGCAGCATCGCCACGCAGGGCTAAGAAACGCGCGTCAAAATTCGGCATATAAGTGGCCAGCAAAGCTTGTGTATCGCGCTCAGGATCAAGTGTAATGAAAACGACTTGCACCTTGGCAGCACGTTCGCCCAAGGCCTCCATCAGCTTGGCCATCTCGACCAAGGTAGTCGGACAAACGTCGGGACATTGGGTATATCCAAAGAAAACCAACACCACCCGACCTTTAAAATCGGCTAAGTCATGGACTTGCCCGTGCTGATCACTCAATTTGATATGGTCGGCAATTTTCAATCCAGTTAAATCAGTATTGATGAATTTTTCTTGCGGCTTTTGACAGGCCGCCAACCCCAACACCAACACCAGTGCCAGGCTTAGCCAACATAAACGTAGCTGAGGGTAGAAGAAGCGCATCTCAAAACCTAAAGTAATGGTCAACTAAAAGCGCGGCAAATAACAAGGACAAATAAACGATAGAAAAGCTAAATGTTTTACGTGCCAATGCATCATCGTAGTGCTGATAAATCCGCCATGCGTACCATAAAAAACCCAGCCCTAGCAGAACAGCGCTGACCAAATAAATCAGCCCGCTCATCTGCGTCGCATACGGCAACAGCGTGGTAGCAAACAAAGCGATGGTGTAGAGCCAAATATGAAAACGCGTAAATTCCGGACCGTGGGTAATCGGCAGCATAGGCAAGCCGGATTTAGCATAGTCGTCGCGTCGATACATCGCCAGCGCCCAGAAATGCGGTGGAGTCCAAACAAAAATAATCAGCACCAAAAGCCAAGCCTGCATCGGTACATCATTGGCGATGGCCGCCCAACCCAGCGCGGGCGGCATTGCGCCGGAGAGGCCGCCAATCACAATATTTTGCGGTGTCGCAGGCTTTAAGATTAGGGTGTAAATCAGTGCGTAGCCCACGAAGGTAACAAAGGTCAGCCACATAGTTAAGGGGTTCACCGCAAAGTACAAAATGAGCATCCCCAAACCGCCGATCAAACCGGAAAACAAAACAATCTGCTTTTCAGTAATTTCACCTTGCGCGCTAGCGCGACGTGCCGTGCGCGCCATGCGTGCATCGATCTCGCGTTCGAACAAACAATTGACCGCAAATGCGGCGCCCGCGAGTAGCCAGATACCGACAGTAGCCCAAGCAACAACGCGCAAATTGGGCAGGCCAGGAGTGGCCAAGAACATGCCGATCACAGCGCAGAACACCGCCAACTGCGTTACGCGCGGCTTGGTCAGGCTCAGGTATTGCGAGAGGCGATCAGTGAAATTAGAGAATGAGGACATTGATTTTGCTTAAATACGGTCAGGTAAGCGGGGGCTGACCCAAACGCGGTAGTTTAACATGCTCAGCACCAGCACGAGGGAAACCGCGCCGCCATTATGCAATACGGCTAATGCCAAGGGCCAAGCAAAATACACCGTGGCGATTCCACTTGCAATTTGTAAGCACAAAAATGCAATGAGCCATTTCGCCAGTCTGCGAAATGCTGGTTTTGCATAGGCCAATTTGGCGGTCACAAGCAAAACTAAAAACACGAACCAAGCAAAGCTACGGTGTACCCATTGTATGGTTTCTAAGGCTGAAAACGGTAAATATTCGCCGTTCGCGGTGCGCCCCAAAGCGCGCCAAAAACTAAAGCCATGCGACCAATCTAACGCTGGCATCCAATGTCCATTGCAAAGTGGGTAATCCCCGCACGCCATTGCAGCGTAGTTAGTGCTCACCCAGCCACCCAGCGCCAATTGCACAAATAAAATTAGCAGCGCAAACCCTGTTAAAGCTTGAAACCCAATAGTCACCACTTCGGGCACTCGATTTTTTTGCCTTTCATTCGCGAAAACAATCAGCATCAAGAGCGTCAAACCCAGTAACAAATGACCGGTCACGATGATGGGCTGTAATTTCAGAGTCACGGTCCAAGCACCGAATGCGCCTTGCAAACAAACCATTGCCACTAGCAAGCTCGCCATCATCGGAGACTGACCTAGGCTTTTTCGCTTGATCCAAGCATAGGCACACTGTAACAAGATGAGCACACCAACGCTCGTTGCCAGATAGCGATGCAGCATTTCTATCCAGGCTTTACTCACACTCACAGGCCCCATCGGTGCCAAGCTTTCAGCAGCCTTAATATCGGCATGCGCCAAAAACGGATTGGACTGCCCATAACAGCCCGGCCAATCGGGACAACCCAAGCCAGAATCAGTCAAACGCGTGAAAGCGCCAAACATAATCAATTCAAAGGTCAACACCAAAGTCACAGCGATGAGTTTGCGGTAATGATTGGTCTCACCCGAAAATTTCACGATCCCCAAAGGAATACCCGCAAACAGCAAACCAGTGAGGGCCAATTGTAACCACATACTCATCCGATCGCCGAAGCCTTCAATAGTTTGCTCAAATCTTTTTTAATCTTATTTGGGTCGGCCTCTTTAGGAAAGCGCATCATCAAATTGCCCAAGGGGTCGATCAAATATATGTGGTCATGGATGCTCGTCTTTACTTCGCTTGGTAACCAAGTCTTCAGCTCCATTGCATCGGCTCTCCAAACATGAGTACCTTTGATGGCGGTTTGCAAATCTGGCGAGACCAATGCTTTGTCGGTCACCAACCAGACCCGTTCTATGCGCTCCATTTCCTTGCCTTGAGCAACCCTCAATTGGCGCATATCAAACAGTTTTCGCTCGCAAGCCAAAGAGCAAGCGGAGGCATCGACCTGTACCATCAACCACTTACCTTTGAGATTTTGTAAAGCCTCTGGCTTGCCCTCTAAAGACAGGGTCGTCAAGACCGGCATAGGATGGCTACGCGGGTCGATTAAGTCACCGTAATTGGTGCGACTTTTTGGCTGGATGACGTAATACGTGAAATAGGAAAGCAAAAGCGGTGCGGCGCAAACGCCGAGAATTGCAAACAATTTCCAACGTGCCTTGCCCCTAGTGTTGTGGCTTGGCGGGAGCGCTGTTGAGTTCGGGTTTTGATTCATCATTGGGTAGACTTAAGAGTGTTTCTAAATTTATTTCAGCCTGTTTTTCGGATGGGGTTTTCTTGCTACGCAAGCCCGAGAAAATAAAAAACAGTGCGGCCATTCCGGCCAAGGCATACCATTGAAAAGCATAGGCTCGATGTCTGTCAGCCCCCGCCGATGCTTTAGGCCAATCACGTACCAAGCCATCTTGCACTTCGGAACTCTGCTCCAACACGAAATCGGCATAGCGCAAGCCTGTGGCTTTTTGCATCTCCGCGATCTCCAAATTCTGCACTATGGCACGCGGCTTAAGCGCTTCGGGCTTACCTAATTCCATAGACCGGCTAATGCGCTCTCGCACGATACCCTCGATTTGCACGGAGCCTTCGGGTGTCAACAAAATCGTGACCCGTGAGCGTTCGGCAGGATTGCGATGCGCCCAACCTCGTTCCACCAAGATGGTCTTTTCACTGTCCTTAAGCTTAAACGGCATCAAAACATAAAAACCCGCCGCGCCATACAGCGGGCGATTATCCAAATACACCGGCCACTCACGCACAAACTGGCCAAACAACTGCACACGTCGAAAAGGAGAGGCGCCAGCAAATTCAGCTGCATTATTCAAATTCAAAACCGGCTTCGCGGTTTCTTGCGCCTGCAAATAAGCAAGATGCTCCTTTTCCATCGCACGTCGGGTCTGCCAATTGCCCAGCATGATGCCAATGATGCATAAAATTGCAGTCGTCAACAAAGGAATCAGTCTTGGGTAGCGCATAGGGTTACAATAGCTCTTTTCAAGGATGCGCCTGCACCACAAAGACCAGCACGAAATCAGTCGGATTTCGCATCTAGCCGAGGACACTGGGCTCATTTATTCAATATTTTTCAACTTATTTTCTCAAACCTCAGTATTCTACTTTAAACCATGAAAATTCTTGTTCTCATTGCCTTCATCCTCATTTTTGTCAGCATGGGGTCTGCACTCGTTTTTCTAATGAAAGACAAAGGAAAGAGCAATCGCACCGTAAAAGCCTTGGCTTTTCGCGTTGGTTTCTCGGTCTGCCTATTTTTATTAATCCTGCTCGCGAACTATTTCGGTTTAATTCAACCCACTGGAATTCGCATCTAGCCGTCCGCGTTTATTCAAATACTAAAAAGCCGCACAGTGTGCGGCTTTTTTATTTTGACACTCAAGCAGAACCGATTACAACCAGTAGACGACGACGTACAAGCCCAGCCAAACCACGTCAACAAAGTGCCAGTACCAAGCCGCACCTTCGAATGCGAAATGATGATCGGGCGTGAAGTGACCCTTCATCACACGATATAAGACCACGGACAACATAATCGCACCCATCGTCACATGGAAACCGTGAAAACCGGTCAACATAAAGAAGGTTGAACCATAAATGCCTGAAGTTAATTTCAAGTTCAGTACATGATAGGCTTCATAGTATTCGTAAGCTTGGCAGCCCATGAAAATCGCACCAAGTAAAATCGTCATGAATAACCAAAAGGCGGTTTTCGAACGATGACCTTCACGCAAAGCATGATGAGAAATCGTCAGCGTTACACCAGAAGTCAATAAGAGCGCGGTATTGATTGTTGGAATCGGGAACGGAGTCATCGTCTTGAAGGACTCAATCACGCCGGCTGGTCCAACACTGCCCCATTGTCCTGCAAAATCAGGCCACAAGACTTTATGATCCAAGTCGGCCAACCAAGGCATGGTGATCGAACGCGCATAAAACAAAGCGCCAAAAAACGCGCCAAAAAACATCACTTCGGAAAAAATAAACCAGCTCATACTCCAACGGAAAGAGGTGTCGATACGGTCGCTATATTTTCCGCCTTCCGACTCGGCAATCGCATCGCCAAACCAGTTATAGAGCACGACCAGGGTCAGCAAAATACCCGCAAAATTGAGGTAAGCGCCCCAAGCCAAACCATTCACCCAAGCCGATGCACCTAACATGGTCAACAACAAACTTGATCCGCCCAAAACTGGCCATTTTGAAGGCTCTGGCACGAAATAATAAGGTGCGCCTGCGTTATGAGAACTCATTTCCATCTCCCAATACAATTGTAAACTTGGTGTTAAATTCCATGCGCTTTCGCTTTCAATGCGAGGCGCACATTTTCTATTTGGCGACGACTTGTTTGACGATAAAAATCAAAATCGAAATAAAACAAATCGCGCCGATAATACCTGCAATGATCACGTGAAGTGGATTCAGTTGATTCACATCCTTCTCGTAATCACTTCTTCTGCGTACTCCAAAAAATGACCACAATACCGCTTTAAATGTCGCAACGATCGATGATTTCCTTTGGGTCGCCTGCTTTAATTCATCCATATCGCACTTTCAGCCATTTTCACTGTTTCGCTTGCGCTGGTTTCAAACCGACTTCAAAAAAAGTATAAGACAAGGTAATCGTCTTCACTTCTTTGGGCAAGGCGGGGTCAATAAAAAACGTAACCGGCATTTGTCTTGCTTCATTCGGTCCCAAAGTTTGCTGCTTAAAACAGAAGCACTCTAATTTCTTAAAAAAAGCCGCCGCTTGTTGCGGTGCGTAGCTCGGTATCGCCTGCGCATCCATTTTGTAGCTCTGCTTATTCACCACTTCATAAACGACCTGCGCCATTTCGCCAGGGTGAACTTTGATGCTGGCAACCACCGGCCGAAAACGCCAAGGGCCTTGGGTATTGGCATCAAATTCCACCGTCACTTCACGGCTCATATCCACTTGCGTATTGGCTTTTCCAGGTAGCTCGATTTCCTTGGGCGTTAAAATATTCACCCCAGTCAATTCGCAAATCTGCTTATACACGGGAATCAAAGCGTAACCAAAACCAAACATTAAAACCGAAATGAACAACAATTTCTTAAGCATCACACGATTCAAACTGTGATGCTCTTTGTCTTGCTCAGTGTTCTGCTCGGTGTTCTGCTGTTGCGACATCAAATTTCACATTAACGAAAAAAAGACTGCTTAACAATTACGCCCACAAAAAATATCACCGCAACCAACGCTAATAGCATGGCCGTTCTGAGATTATTAGGTTTGCTATTTCGCGTCATTGCTAGCTTCCAATCTTTGATAAATGAGCTGCTCAGTGGACCTCGTCATCAAGCGATCACGAGGCCAAACGAATTAATGAACTACAGGCGGCACTTCAAAAGTATGGAAAGGCGCTGGACTAGGTACTGTCCATTCCAAACCTTCCGCGCCATCCCAAGGTTTCGCTTCCGCTGGTTTGCCACCTTTGATGGATGGCAGAACAACGAAGAGCATGAAATACACTTGGGTTAAGCCGAAACCCAACGCGCCAACTGTGGCGATTTGATTGAAGTCGGTAAATTGCGCTGGGTAGTCGGCATAGCGACGTGGCATACCGGCCAGACCCAAGAAGTGCATTGGGAAGAAAGTAATGTTAAAGAAAATGAGGGATGCCCAGAAATGAACTTTGCCACGGAATTCGTTGTACATGAAGCCCGTCCATTTTGGACCCCAGTAGTAGAAGCCCGCAAACAAGGCGAACAAGGAACCCGCCACCAAAACGTAATGGAAATGCGCCACAACGTAGTAGGTATCTTGCAGCTGAATATCGATCGGCGTCACCGCCAAAATCAAACCAGTAAAACCACCCATGGTAAAGACGAAAATAAAACCAACGGCAAACAACATCGGCGTTTCGAAACTCATCGAACCTTGCCACATGGTCGCAATCCAGTTAAACACTTTCACACCGGTAGGTATCGCAATTAACATCGTGGCATACATGAAAAACAGTTGCGCAGTAACCGGCATACCTGTTGTGAACATGTGATGCGCCCAAACGATGAAGGACAAAATCGCAATCGAAGAGGTTGCATACACCATCGACTCGTATCCAAACAAAGGCTTACGTGCAAAGGTTGGGATGATGTGAGAAACGATACCAAAGGCTGGCAAAATCATGATGTAGACCTCTGGATGTCCGAAGAACCAGAAAATATGTTGATACATCACAGGATCGCCGCCGCCCGCAGCATTAAAGAAAGTCGTACCGAAATGACGATCCGTCAAAGTCATGGTAATCGCACCCGCCAAAACAGGCATCACTGCGATCAACAAATAAGCGGTAATCAACCAAGTCCAGCAAAACATCGGCATCTTCATCAAGGTCATGCCTGGAGCGCGCATGTTCAAAATGGTCGTGATGATGTTAATCGAACCCATGATGGATGAAGCACCCATGATATGCACAGCAAAAATCGCCATGTCCATACCAGGCCCCATCTGGGTCGATAAAGGCGCATACAAAGTCCAACCCGCCGCAGTGGCGCCGCCAGGAACAAAGAAAGAACCCATCAACAAAATGGCCGCAGGAGGCATCAACCAGAATGAGAAATTATTCATCCGGGCGAAAGCCATATCGGCCGCACCGATTTGCAAAGGAATCATCCAGTTTGCAAAACCGACGAAAGCCGGCATGATCGCACCAAACACCATGATCAAACCGTGCATGGTGGTGAGCTGATTAAAGAATTCAGGCTGCATCAATTGCAAGCCAGGCTGGAACAATTCGCTACGAATCAGCAAGGCCATCACACCGCCTGCCATCAACATCGTGAATGCGAACCAAAGGTATAAATTACCAATGTCCTTGTGATTGGTTGCGAACAAATAACGACCGAAACCCTTGGGAGCGTGGTGGTGATCATCGTGGTGATCACCATGTGCATGGTGATCGTGGGGCGCGTGAGCGGCTGTGGAATGACTCATCTTGATCTCCTATTCAATTACTTACGCGCAGCCAAAATTTCGGCTGGCTGGACGATATTTTCTGCAGACTTATTCGACCAGCTATTGCGGGTATAAGTAATGACTGCTGCGATTTCGGTGTCTGACAAAGAGCCCTTCCAAGGTGGCATTCCACCTTTACCATTCATCACTGTATTGATTTGAACTGCTTTAGGGCCGGCCACCACGGCAGATCCATCGAGTGCTGGGTACCTTCCTGGTGAGCCTATACCTGTCTCCATGTGACATGCAACACAATTCGCCGCATACACTTTTTCGCCGCGTTGCTTTAACTCATCAACAGTCCACACTTTGCTTGGATCGTCAGCTTGCGCTTTCATTTCTTTGTATTTACCGTCAACCCATTCTTTGTATTTTTCCTCGGACACAACGTTGACTACGATAGGCATGAAGGCATGCTCCTTACCGCATAATTCTACGCACTGGCCGCGGTAGGTACCGATCTTCTCGGCCTTAAACCAAGTATCGCGAACAAATCCAGGAATCGCATCTTGTTTTACGCCGAAGGCTGGGATAGTCCAAGCATGAATCACGTCATTGGCCGTGGTGATAATACGGATTTTTTTGTTAACGGGAACGACAACTTCATTGTCAACTTCAAGCAAATAAGTTTTACTGAGTGGCAGCTTTGGCGCCTCACCAGGCGCGCCGATTTGCTCACGCGGAGTGGATAAAGTAGAGAGGAAATGGATGCCTTCGCCTTCGCCTTTGAGGTAGTCATAACCCCATTTCCACTGCATCCCTGTCGCCTTGATGGTGATGTCGGCGTTGGAGGTATCTTTCATCGACACTAGGGTCTTGGTCGCTGGCAATGCCATACCGATCACGATAATGAAAGGGACAATGGTCCACAAAATCTCGACCGTGGTGCTTTCATGAAAGGTCGCGGCTTTATAACCGAGTGATTTACGATGTTTTAAAATTGAGTAAAACATCACACCAAACACGGCCACAAAAATCGCCAAACAAACGTACAGCATCCAGTTATGGAGGGTATAAATTTGCTCCGCGATCTGCGTCACGGGTGGCTGCAAATTCAATTCTTTTACGGCTGGCCCGCCTGGAACGTTTTCCACCGCCGCCCAGGTCGACAATGTCGTCGCCATGAGCGTAGCGCCTAGCACCGCTCTCGACTTCAATCGCATAGCATGTATCATGATTTCCCCAAAAACCTTTAAAATTTTCAACAGAAGTTGCCCAGATAAAACACCCTGAACTTCCACAACTGCAAGAGTATAAGGCGTAACGATGCGCTATATCAAGGAAAAATCACGAAAAGCTGGTAACTGAGCACTTGAAATTCCGAATGACAACACCCATTTTTGCGGATTAAGCAAGACCCATTTCCTTGCTCAATGATCTGATTGAATTTTTTTTAAATCAACAAATCGCAAAGGTGATTCGCCTTTCGCGTAAAGGCTGGCTTGCGGTTTAAAGGCATGGCCATAGATAACTTCTATGGTCAGATGAATACGTCCATCACTAGGACTACGACTCTTTTCAAGCAAGGCCATGCGTTTTTTGTGGCAACTGCGCGAGGTGAGGCCGCGTGGTCTATCGCTGCGAGGATTTCCGCCCAGCGCGCGCACGTCGGCCAAGAGTTGTTCCACACTCAAATAACTCAGCACAATTTTTTCCATGTCCATGACCGGTGTAGCAAAACCAGCTTGCACCAACATGTCACCGTAATCATGCATATCAACGAAAGGGAGAAAATGCGCCTGCGCTTCATTTTCTACATAAGCGGCGCGTAACTCTTTAAACGTGTCGGGACCAAAACACGAGAAAAAAACGACTCCTTGCGGCTTAACGGTGCGCCCCCATTCAGCCAGCACCCGATCAGGTTCCGGATGCCAGTGCAAAGCTAAATTAGACCAAATCAACTCCAGGCTGGCATCGGAGAAAGGCAGTTGCGCAAAGTCGCCACACACCCATGGGCTCCCAGATTTCGCTCCGCCGAATTGCGCCATGAGCGCGCGCATTCTTTCTGCAAATCCCGCCTTCGCTTCGGCGAAACGCGCCTGCCGCAATGCGTTATATGCGGCATCAATCCCCAATACTTGCGCACTCGGATAGCGGCTTTTTAAAATCGATTGCGCACTTCCGTTGCCACAACCCGCATCCAAAATTCGATTTGGCTGAAGTACGAGTAGGTCTAATTTATCGTTCAATCGTGCTGCAATTTCACGCAACAAAAACTGCGCTGGCGCGCGCTGATCGACCTTGTTAAATAAAGTTCTCACCAGAGACAGACTAATTGGGGCGCTTTTCATTTAAAATAAACTGGCTGAAGATCACGAAGTCATTATTGTAAGCGACGATGTGTATGCGCGAGCGCGTAAGTGAAACCGAGCTTCAACTTGTCACTTCAACTTTGTCCGAATTACCCTGAATACGTAAAATTCAACTTTGAACATCCCGCTCTTCACACGCATCGCGAATCTTTTTTCCCCCTACTATTGCGGCTTGTGCGGTCAAACCAGCGCGCGGATGATATGCCCTAGCTGCAGCAGCGACTTTTTTTCAAAGCACCCCACGCGCTGCGAAAGCTGCGCCTTAGCTTTAATGCCAAACGAGACCGCCCTACGCTGCGGTACATGTTTAAAGAAACCGCCACACTTTGATCGCAGCTATGTTTGTGCCGACTATGCTGTACCGATTGATCAACTCGTGACGCGTTTGAAATTCCAAGCTCAGATCGGCTACGCGAATTTATTGGGGCAGCAGTTAGCCTCCATCCTTGCTACACTCGCGCCGCCCGATCTACCCGATCTATTTTGTGTAGTACCACTGGGTCGACAAAGACTGATAGAGCGCGGCTTTAACCAATCGGTAGAAATCGCTCGCTGCCTACAGCGACACTCGCCGAAAGCAATACGCTTGGAAATCGATCTACTCCGTCGCCAGCGCGACACCGCACCGCAAAGCAGTTTGGCGCGCGATCTACGCTTAAAAAATGTACGCGATGCTTTTGTACCTCACCCACAGCAATTCACACTTTTGCGCGACGCCCACGTCGGCATTATTGATGATGTGCTGACCACCGGCGCCACCTTGAACGAAATCGCCCGCGTCTGCAAACGCTACGGCGCAAAGCGGGTCAGCAATTTTGTTTATGCCCGAACGCCAGCTTCCGTATAATCATGAAAAAACCGTCCAATACGAGGAAAAATTTTGTTTAATGTCGTTTTAGTCGAACCCGAAATCCCACCCAATACGGGCAATATTATTCGCTTGTGTGCCAATACTGGCGCGCAGTTGCATCTCATCGAGCCTTTGGGTTTTCCACTGGAAGATTCAAAACTCAAACGTGCTGGACTCGACTATCACGAATATGCGCGCATGAAAGTACACAAGGATTGGGCGCACTTTATCGCCAGCGAACAACCTGCACCCGATCGCCTATTTGCCATGACAACGCACGGCTCGACTAGCTTCGCTTCATCGGCATTTCAGGCCGGTGATTACTTTGTTTTCGGCGCTGAAACACGCGGCCTAGACCGTCAACTACGTGAATCTTTTCCGCTAGAACAAAGGATACGATTACCCATGCGCCCCGACAATCGTAGCCTCAATTTAGCCAATACTGTGGCAGTGGTCGTGTACGAAGCTTGGCGACAAAATGGATTTGCCGGTGGTATCTAAATATCATTCCTCAAAAGCAAATCCATGTCCTAGCTAGAACCACTTCGCAGAAAAATACAACAGAAATTAATTTCACTCCAAGAGACTCTCGGAAAAATTTCTTACTTTTTGGTGCCGCACGGCAATAAGCCTCAAAACTCTGCTACGCTCAAACGTATCGAAAAATTTTCGCTTGAATTGAGCCAGCTTTCGTTCACGGGCATGACCGCAATCAATCAGCAACGAAGGCTCTACCCTCAAGTCTTTCCACACAATGGTCGTTAATTACAAACTCCTTTGCTGAGGTGTGTCATGACGAAGACAATCATGGTAGTCGATGATTCAACATCGGTTCGACAGGTCGTAGGTTTAGCGCTGCGCGGCGCTGGCTACGCGGTGGTCGAAGCCAGTGATGGCAAAGATGCGCTCGCCAAACTCACAGGGCAAAAAGTGCATCTCATCATTTCCGATGTCAACATGCCGAATATGGACGGGATTACTTTCGTACAGGAAGTAAAAAAACTGCCCTCGTATAAGTTCACACCCATCATCATGCTCACGACCGAATCACAGGAAGCCAAAAAAGCGCAAGGTCAAGCCGCGGGTGCCAAAGCTTGGGTAGTGAAACCCTTTCAACCTGCGCAAATGCTCGCTGCGGTTTCCAAACTAATTTTGCCCTGAGAGTGAAATCATGCAAACACGCTCTATCAGCGGAGAACTTTGCATTTACACCGTCGCCAGTGAAAAGCAGGCGCTCATGGAATTTCTCGACAGCGATGACGATCTCGAAATCACCCTTGCCGAAGTTTGTGAGATCGACACAGCGGGATTACAACTGCTCATTGCACTCAAACGTGAAGCATTCCAACGTCAAAAGAAATTACATTACCGCTTGCATAGTAAAGCGGTGCTTGAAATTTTAGAGCTGTCCAATTTAATGACGGTATTTGGTGATCCTATCATCCTAGAAACTGCGGTTGGACGGATATGAGTGTGCATTTTTTCGGCTTTCTGGCTAGGCGTGACGACGACGCAACCTCCACGTTGATAGGAGGAACAACAACGCCAGAGAGCCGAAAAAGTGTGCAATCATGTTCGTAGCGTGCTTACCAAAACGGTGAGCAGGATTCACAAGGAAAAATTCTAATTAATCAAACACTTAACAACGAATTTAGCGGTCAACTGCGGTTTCTAGGATGATTTTATCGTAGCCCAATTTCGCGTCTTATCGTGTTCTATTGCTGGAGGTTGCGTGAGTTTCGAAGATGAAATGAAAGCAGCATTAGAGGCCTTTATCGTGGAGAGTCGAGAACTACTTCAGGACATGGAAGATGCTTTGCTAGGCCTCGAGAACGAAACCGATAATACCGAAACCATCGCCGCTATTTTTCGCGCTGCGCATACCATCAAAGGTTCTTCAGGCCTATTTGGTTTCGACCATATCGTGCGTTTCACCCATGAGGTCGAAAGCGTTTTGGATAGGCTCAGGGAAGGCGAAATTCCCGTCTCGACAGAATTGATCGAGGTCTTATTCCCTTGCCGTGATCACATTGCGCAACTGGTCGACAAAATCGCCCATGGCGACCACAGCGAAAGCGCGGAACATGCTGAGCTAAGTCGAGCACTGACTGCTGCATTGTCAGTCTATCTCGCGCCCGACCTGCGCACGCCAAAACGAGGCCAACTCACCGACACTAGCAGCGCGGAAAGCGTGGGAAGTGGGACGGCCGTTGAGTCGGGCAACTGGTATATCTCGGTACGCTTTGGTGAGGATTGCTTCCGAAATGGCCTAGATCCGTTGTCTTTCATTCGCTACCTCAGCACACTCGGCAGCATCATCAATCTAATGACCATTTGCGACCACATTCCTTCATTGGAAACAATGGATGCCGAAACTTGCTATCTCGGTTTCGAAATCGTCTTAAAGAGTCACGCCAACAAAGAGAGCATTGAAAACGTATTTGAATTTGTCCGCGAAGACAGTTTGATACGCATCGTGCCACCCCATAGCAAGATTAACGACTACATTGATGTCATCAAGAACTTACCCGACGATGTCGAGCTCTTGGGTGAAATCCTGATCGAAAGCGGGGTGCTGACCAAAAACGAATTGGAGGAATGTCTCTCGCAACAAGCACAATCAAAAACCCGCGCCAGCCAACAAGAGCTGCCGATAGGACAGATTCTGCTCACCAAAGAAATGGTGCACCAACCCATACTCAACGCTGCACTCAACAAACAGCAAAAAGTAAAAGACAGCAAAGCCAAGGAAAAACAAAACATTCGTGTCGATGCAGACCGACTTGATCGCCTGATCGATCTCGTAGGCGAACTCGTGATCGCTGGCGCAGGCGCAAATTTGCGTGCCAGCAAATGCAAAGACACACCGCTATTAGAAGCAACCAACGAGGTCATGCGTCTAGTCGAAGAAGTTCGTGATAGCGCCCTGCAATTACGTATGGTCCCCATCGGCACTACCTTTAGTCGATTTCAACGTGTGGTGCGGGATGTGAGTGCGGAACTGGGTAAAGATATTGCACTTGAAATTTCTGGTGGCGAAACCGAGGTCGATAAATCGGTGGTGGATAAAATAGGTGATCCCTTGATGCATTTGGTGCGCAACTCCATGGATCACGGCATCGAAGCTGCCAGCGTAAGACGAGATCGCGGCAAACCTGCGCGTGGCACACTTAAGCTCAATGCTTACCATGAATCCGGTAGCATCATCATCGAAGTGAGCGACGATGGCGGCGGTCTAAACCGTGACAAAATTCTCGCCAAAGCGATAGAACGTGGCCTAGTTCCGGCCGGTAGTATTTTGAGCGACAAAGAAATTTACGCCCTTATTTTCGAACCTGGATTTTCCACCGCAGACCAAGTGTCCAATCTCTCTGGTCGTGGCGTAGGCATGGATGTCGTCAAGCGTAACGTCGCTGCATTACGTGGCACCATCGATATCGAAAGTCATCTCAGAATTGGTGCAACCATCCGAATTCGGATGCCGCTGACGCTGGCAATTATCGATGGATTTTTAGTCGAAGTCGCGCAGTCCTCATTTGTCATCCCTTTGGACAATGTCATCGAATGCGTAGAACTGCCTAGCATCAGCGAGCAACATGACTTCATCGATTTGCGTGGCGAAGTGCTGCCGTATATTCGTTTGCGTGAGCTGTATCAAATCGAGGGCAAGATTCCCAAGCGTCAAAATCTAGTAGTGGTGCAATACGGTGAAAACAAGGCAGGCATAGTCGTCGACCGACTGCTCGGTGAATTTCAAACCGTGATCAAACCGCTAGGGAAATTATTCGCGCATCTCAAAGGCATAGGCGGCTCGACTATTTTGGGCAATGGAGAAGTGGCTCTCATTTTAAGCATTTCGGCGATGATGCAAGAAATTACGAGGGCGGCGCAATATCAATCATTTTTACTGACGGCACCACCGTCAACTTAGGACAAAAACGCAATGCAAGAAGCGTCACTGTGAAAGGTTAAGTCATGAAACAACTGCTCTCTCGAACCAAGATGTGGCAAAAATTTGCCATCGTAGGTTTTTTTGCCTTACTACTTTTTTGCGTCCCATTTTATTTTTACTTCAGCAACGCTTCGCTCGATGTCACGGTGACCGAACATGAACGCACCGGGGCACTGAGTCTGCCGAGTATCGTCAAATTGATACACTCCATGCAAAAGCATAGAGACTTACAAACCACCTATTTGGTGGGCGATACCAGTGTGCTTTCGGAGCGAGAAAGTGCGAGCCAAGAAATTGCGAGTAATTTCGACGCTTATCAAGCCATGAGTAAGACCTACCCCGGTCTTGCGCTTGACACCGAACTGAGCCAAAGTAAGCAGCAATGGGCCATGTTATCCACCGCGCGCGACAAACTCAGCGTGAGTGAAAGCCAAAGCAAACACGATGCCTTGATCAAGTCTCTATTTGACCAAGTCGACCATGACATGGATACCAGTTGGCTTACACTAAGCCCCGACCCTGGTACTTTTTTTCTCATGAACTTAGGTAGTGATACGGTCCTGCGCTCGACCGAAGTTTTATATCAAACCCGGGCCCTCGCAACCCAGCTTTACGCAAAAAAACAAATGAGCACGCAAGACCACGCCAGCCTCGCGATCCTCATCGCGGGCATGCAAGATCAAATGGAAAAAAACCATTTGGTCGCAGGTCGGCTGATTGATAACACGCCCGAGTACAAAGAAGTTTTTGAGAAAAAATTTCTAGAGAGAGAAAATAAAGTCAGCGAGTTTCGCAATCTACTCAAGGAAAATTTCTACGACAGCGAGAAAATCAACATCAGCGCAAAAGAATTCTATGCCACGCTTAGCGCGGTGATCGAACAAAGCTATGATCTAGAATCACAAGTTTTGAAAGAACTCGATAAGCTCACGGAAATTCGTGAAAAACGCGCCAAAAACACGCGCATGGTCACAGTAGCGATTTGTATTTTCCTCGTACTCGTGGCCAGTGCCGTCACCCTTTTTGTGATTCAGGAAGTACTGCATCAAATCGGCAATGAACCCTTTGCTGTCGCCGACTTCGCTAACCAAGTAGCCAATGGAAATCTAAAAGCAGAAATTCAAATTGCCGAAGGCGATAGCACCAGCATTGCCGCTGCTTTAAAGACCATGGTGCATCATATTCGGGAGAGAATCGAAGAGGGTGAAAAAGCCGCTGCAGAAACCTTGCGGATTAAAATCGCACTCGACAATGTCGCCACCAGTGTGATGATCGCGGATCCAGAACGCAATATCATCTATATGAATAAATCTATCGTCGATATGCTCAATGCGGCAGAACCAGCGATACGCTCTGCGATTCCCACTTTCCACGTGGGCAAATTATTGGGCGCGAACATTGACCAGTTTCATAAAAATCCCAGTCACCAAAAAAATCTACTCGCTACCTTTACTCAAAATCACAAAACACGAATTCAAATCGGTGGCCGCACGTTTAGTATCTCAACCAATCCGGTGATTAACGAAAAAAATGAACGTCTCGGTAGCGTTATCGAATGGGCCGATATCACTGAGGAACTGGCGAGGAAAGAAGCCGCAGACGCATTGGCGGCAGAAAACCTACGCATCAAAATCGCTTTGGATGGCTGCGCGACCAATGTCATGATCGCCGACAACGAGAGAAATATCATCTACGCCAACGAATCGGTCATGAGTATGATGCACAACGCCGAAGCGGACTTGCGCAAAGTATTACCGCATTTTAATGTCGCCAAATTGATCGGTTCGAATATCGATCAATTCCACAAAAATCCCAGCCATCAAAAGAGCCTCTTGTCGAGCTTCACCAGCAATTATAAAACCCAAATTAGCATAGGCACGCGCACCTTTGCGCTCTCCATCAATCCTGTCATGAATAAAGAGGGGGAACGCTTGGGCAGCGTAATCGAATGGTTAGATCGCACCATTGAAGTCGCGGTCGAACATGAAGTTGCGCAAATTGTAGAACAAGCCGTCGCTGGCAATTTCACTTCCCGTTTGATCGAAGAAGGTAAGAGCGGCTTCTTTGCCAAATTAAGTAGTGACATCAACCGCCTAATGGCGAACAGCGAAGATGGATTAAATGAGGTGCTCAGAGTATTGGCGGCCATGGCGCAAGGCGACTTAACCCAAACTATTTCCAAAGATTATGCGGGCACTTTTGGCGCCCTCAAAGTCGCCAGCAATGAGACCGTGGATAAACTCTCGACCATCGTCACCGACGTGATCAATGCGACCGACGCTTTATCAAACGCATCGGAACAAGTCAGCGCAACCTCGCAATCCTTATCGCAAGCGGCCAGCGAACAAGCCGCCAGCGTGGAGGAAACCAGTGCCAGCATCGAACAAATGGCCGCGGGCATCAATCAAAATGCGGAGAATGCCAAAGTAACGGAAGGCATCGCGGGCAAGGCCTCGCAAGAAGCGACTGAAGGGGGTGATGCGGTCAAACAAACGGTCAATGCCATGAAAGAAATTGCCTCGCGTATCGGCATCATTGACGACATTGCCTACCAAACCAATATGCTAGCCTTAAATGCAGCGATAGAAGCGGCTCGAGCAGGTGAACATGGCAAGGGTTTTGCGGTGGTCGCGGCGGAGGTGCGCAAGCTGGCCGAGCGTAGTCAAGTCGCGGCGAAAGAAATCGGCGACCTAGCCATCGGCAGCGTCAAAACGGCCGAACGCGCTGGCGATTTGATCGACGAAATCGTTCCTGGTATTGCCAAAACATCTGATCTCGTGCAAGAGATCGCTGCCGCCTCGCAAGAGCAATCGGTTGGTGTCGCTCAGATCAATACAGCGATGAATCAAATGAACCAAATCACGCAGCAAAACGCTTCGTCCAGCGAAGAATTGGCCGCCACCGCAGAGGAAATGACGAGTCAGGCCGAACAACTTCTTGAATTAGTGCGCTTCTTCCGACTCGAAAATAATCAGGCCTCGCCTCGCACTAGCGCGAACGAATTACAGGTAAGCAAACGCAGCAATGCAAAAAAAGGCCGATCCACGACGCGGGAATCGGGCATAGACACCACGAAGTTTGAACGTTTTTGAATCAAGGCCGAACACGGAAATGAAGCCACACTTGAGCTCTCCGACGATACAAAAGCAGGCATCTCAATACCTAAGTTTCGTATTGGGTGATGAGATTTTTGCCTTGGAGATTTTGAACATCAAAGAGATTATCGAGTACGGCGCGCTCACCACGGTACCGATGATGCCAGATTTCGTGCGTGGTGTGATCAACCTGCGTGGGCGGGTGGTTCCGGTGATTGATTTGGCGGCACGATTTCAGCATGGTATGACCGCCATTTCGCGCCGCACCAGCATCGTCATCACCGAGCTAACCGAGAGTGGTACGGAAGAAACCCAACTGATGGGCATACTCGTTGATGCGGTCAATGAGGTGATCGACATTGCCAATAAAGAGATCGAGACAACGCCTGCCTTTGGTGCAAAAATTCGCGCCGATTTTATCCAAGGAATCGCAAAAAAAAATGCGCGATTTATCATATTGCTTGATTTGGAACGGGTGCTTTCCATCCAAGAAATGCTCATGCTGAGTAACACATCGCAACGCAACCTGACGCTTACGGAGTCAGAAAATGAAGGCTGAAATGAGCCGCAGTGTATGTGCAGTTGCGCTTAGCAAAGCCGAGTTCCAATGGATTGCGCAATTTTTATATGAACACACAGGAATCGCGCTCAATGATAGTAAAACCGCGCTTGTCATGGGTCGTCTGGATAAACGTTTGCGTCTACATCGGCATCGCAGTTATAGCGAATACATAGGCCTACTTACTAGCTCGGCTGGCCTTGATGAACAAAAAGTCGCGATCAATTTACTGACCACCAATGAGACTTATTTTTTTCGCGAACCCAAACACTTCGATTTTTTAAAAGAGCGCGCCTTGCCCTACTTCTTAAGTCAAAGCAAAGTCAGAGCCTGGAGCGCCGCCAGCTCCAGCGGCGAGGAGGCCTACAGCGTCGCCATGTTGCTGGCCGAATCACGTGGTATGCGCGATTGGGAGGTTTTGGGCAGCGATATTTCTAGTTATGTCTTAGAAAAAGCAAAGTTGGGACTCTATCCACTTGCGGCAGCGGACAAAATACCGAAACCACTCTTGAAGAAATACTGTTTAAAGGGATGCGAAGAATATGAAAATAATTTACTCATTGAACCCACACTGAAATCGCGGGTGAAATTTGAAGCGATCAATTTAGTGCAAGTGTTGCCCGACATTGGCATCTTCGATCTCATTTTTCTGCGCAATGTAATGATTTATTTTAATCGCGATACCAAACAAAAATTGGTCAGGAATGTGATGCAGCATTTGCGCCCCGGTGGCTATTTTTTCATCAGCCATTCCGAGAGTTTAAATGGCCTAGGATTAAGCTTACCGCAAGTGGCACCTTCGATTTATCAAAAACCATCTGAGCAGTGATATGAGCACGCCTGGATTTTACGTGGATATTTTTTTACAGCCCGGCGAATTTTATTTCGGCGACCGTGAAACACGCATACGCACCGTGCTTGGGTCCTGTGTTTCCATCACCATGTGGCATCCCAAAAAACATATCGGCGGCATGTGTCATTACATGCTCCCAAAATCAAAAAAACACGATCATAAGCGCGGCTTGGATGGCCGCTATGCGGAAGACAGCTTGCAGCTTTTTTTACGAGAAATCAAGAAAACCCATACCCATACCCACGATTATGAAGTAAAGATTTTTGGTGGCGGCAATCAATTTCCAGGACAAGATCGGCGCGTGTTTTCTGTATCCGAACAAAACGTAGACATCGGTCGCCACCTATTAGAAGAGCATGGCTTTGACATCCGATCAGAACACTTAGGCGGTGTTGGGCATCGCAATATTATGTTCGACTTATGGTCGGGTGATGTTTGGGTTAAACACGTAGACCAATTCATATGAGCGAAAAAATCAAAGTTTTCTTGGTCGATGATTCGGCTGTGGTAAGGCAGGTTTTAGCCGCGCTGTTGGCTCGCGATCCCAGCATCGAAGTGATCGGTGCAGCACCCGATCCTATCTTTGCTCTCGAAAAAATGAATGCCTGTTGGCCGGATGTGATCGTACTTGACATCGAAATGCCGCGCATGGATGGGATTAGTTTTCTAAAGAAAATCATGGCGATACGCCCCACTCCTGTTGTCATTTGTTCGACCTTAACCGAAAAGGGTGCCAGCACTTCCATGCAGGCATTAGCCGCTGGCGCGCTCGCCATCGTTGCCAAACCCAAGTCAGGTCTGAAACACTTTCTAGAAATGAATTCCAGCGATATTTTGCATGCGGTCAAAGAGGCCGCTCAGGCCGATATGCGTCAGGCGAAAGCGATGTGCATGGTCAGCAGCCACACCGTCAAAATCGATGCGCAAAATCTCAAGGAAAGTTTAGACGGCCACAACGATACGCTTGCGGTGACGTCGGATAAACTCATTGCGATCGGCACTTCCACAGGCGGCACCCAAGCGCTGGAAATCGTCTTAACGCAATTGTCTCGCACCACACCGGGCATCGTGATTGTGCAGCACATGCCGGAAAAATTTACCGAAGCTTTTGCCCAACGCCTTAACAAATTGTGCGCCATCGAAGTACTGGAAGCGAAGGACGGACATCGGGTTTTCAACGGACGTGCTCTGATTGCGCCAGGTGGTCGGCATATGCAAGTCAAACGCAATGGCGCACAATATCATGTCGAAATTCTCGATGGCCCACCGGTGAATCGTCATCGCCCCTCAGTCGATGTGCTGTTTCGTTCAGTAGCAAAATGTGCGGGCGAAAATGCCTTGGGCATCATCATGACCGGTATGGGTGACGACGGCGCTTTAGGCATGCGGGAAATGCATGAACATGGCGCTCAAACCATCGCCCAGGATGAGAAAACCTGTGTGGTGTATGGCATGCCCAAAGAGGCCGTCAAACAAGGCGCTGTGGATGATATTGTGAGTTTGGAGGAAATTCCATCCATGATCGCTGCTTACGAAAAACAGTATCGGTCTTGATCCTGAAAGTAAGTGCACGACATGCTTTACGACGCGAGACAAAAAAACTTATTTCTATAAGCCTCGCATCTTTCGCAGCGTCTGCGTAGTCGAAGTTTGATGCTGGAAAGCGATCGCTTCTACCCTGCCACCGTAAGCCAACACCGCCTGCCCTTCAGGGATAGCGGCCATCTGATAATCGCCACCTTTAACGTAAATATCGGGACGTAGCTGCAACACCACTTGCAAGGCGGTATCCTCATCAAATGCCAGTACCATATCGACACTGGCGAGCGCCGCTAACACGGCCATTCTGTCTTCACAAGGATTGATCGGCCTGTCCTCGCCTTTGCCCAAACGTTTAACTGAAGCATCGGTGTTGATGGCCACGACCAAAGAGGCCCCCAAGGCTTTAGCTTGAGCGAGATAGGTGACATGGCCACGGTGTAAAAGATCAAACACCCCATTGGTCAGCACAATCGGATGTGGCAACCGGGCAAGCGCTGCGGCCTGATTTTCCGCAGTCATTATTTTTTCTTCAAAATTCAACATAGGGGGAGAGGAAAAGAGAAAAATACAAACATTTAAAATTAGGACTACACTGTACGCTTTCCTAGGTTTTTGTGGAGGTTTAATCGCTATGTTAAATCGTATGATGCTCTTTTCCGCGCTCAGCGTGAGTTTAAGTTTCTTCCCACTTTACAGCGCGGCGCAAGACAAAGCCTGTCCCAAAATTTTGCAACAGCATTTCCCACGCTTGCAAGACGAGGCACCTCAGGATTTGTGTCAATACACAGATAAAGTCGTTTTGGTGGTCAATACCGCGAGCTACTGCGGTTACACCCGTCAATATCAAGGACTCGAGGCGCTTTATGCGCAATACAAGCAACGCGGCTTGGTCGTCCTTGGTTTCCCCTCCAATGATTTTGGCGAACAAGAACCCGGCACCAGCAAAGAAATCGCGGACTTTTGCTATAACACCTACGGCGTTAAATTTCCCATGTTCGCCAAAACCAGTGTCAGTGGCGAAGCGATCCATCCCTTTTTTGCGCTACTTGCCAAAGCGGGTGGCACCGAACCCAAGTGGAATTTCCATAAATACCTAATCGATAGACAAGGTAAAGTTATCGGCAGTTTTGTCAGTAAAATCACGCCTGAAGATACACAACTACGCGCGGCTATCGAGAAGGCTTTGCAGTAAATCGTCCGCTAAGCCGGTTTCCTAGTCGATTTTTTCGGCACCACCTTGGCTGATTTAACTGCGCTTGCTTGCGCTCGACTGGTCTTTGTTTTGGCGGCGGATACAGCTGATTTTACGGTAGGCTTGGCTGGTTTTTTGGGAGCCGGACTTTCACCCTCCTGCGCCACGCTATTTAAGGCTTGCTTGAATTGATCCTGCACCAAATTCCACCACGCAGCAGGGTGAGCCATCGTGTCCAAATTGGCTTGAGCACCTATCTTTTTATCGCTTAGGCTTGGTTTTTCTTTGGCTACTTCTGCTTGCACTTTCCTAGCTGCCACTTCGGGCTTTACGGCTTGCTCAGGGCTGGTGCGCTCGGCTGTATTTTGTGCTGTAGTTTGGGCTGTATTTTGTGCACCATGATGCGGCCAAAATGCATGGCTATTGGGCGACGCAGCTGCGCCCTGCCCGGCCGCATTGAAGCTCTCACCCATGGACCGCAAAGCAGCGATCGTTGCACGTTGCACTTCCAGCGCTTGTATTGAAGTGCGCAGCATATTCATATTCAAGGTCAGCCAGGATTCAACTGTTTTCAAATCTTTGATCTGTTTATCAAGTTCGTCCAAAGATAGCGTCGGTGTGACCATACCCGGCAATTGCAAATCGCCCCAGAGCTTTTTGACGAAGGCCAGCGGGTCATTCATGGCTTCGGCTGTATTTTGTTGAAACGATTGCATAAACCGCCTTTAGTTGAGAATAGCGTGAGGGATGGCGTGAGGGATGAAGCTGATGGATCATTATCCCAGAATTTTGCGAACAGAAACCTGACTTGTGGTATCCGGCGATATCGAACCAACCAATCTACCCTCACTATCTACCGTCAGGTCGCCAGAATAAGCCAGACCGATTACACTATCGTAATCGCGTATTTTGACCCAGCCATGACCGTTTTCCGCCCCTTACTCCAGAAACAAAGCGTGCTTTTTATAGGCATCACGCTGTTATTGCACTATTTTTTTCTTGAATCCGCTGTTTGGAAAACTTGGTCACCCCAATTACGCGATGACACACCGCAAACCATGCAAGTACGCTTGCAAACTGCAGTCGCCGCAGCCGATCCAGCGCCGACACCTGCAGCAAAAGCGAAAAAGCTAAGTCCACCGCCCGTGAGCCCCACATCGAATGCGGTCGAGCCCGAGCCTGAGCTTAAAAAAGATGCGGACACAACACCCCTCGCTATTGAGCCAAAAACCGAAGACAAAGTAGAAGCTGTCGTCACCAGCTTTGAGCAAGATCAAGCAGACAAAGCCGCTGCGGCGGCGCAATTGGCGCTAGCACCACCCGAATTCGCAATTCGCATTCCAGAAGACGTGGACATGAAATTAGAGGTCAGCCATACGAAACTGAATGAAACGCCGACCTACGGTCATGGCAATATGCACTGGGAAAGCCGAAATGGAAAATACAAGATCAGTATCGAAGCGGGCATTCAACTACTGTTTGCCAAGCTCACTTTGTATCAGTCCATCAGTGAAGGTAGAGTCGATGTTTATGGCATCACGCCTTTAATGTACACCGAGAGCCGCAGAGGACGTGCGGCGACGGCGATTCATTTTAATCATCGCGAACATAGCGCGATTTTTTCCGCCGCGAATCGCAGTTTTCCTATCGAAAATGGAGTGCAAGATGCCGCCAGCATTTTCTTTCACTTAGCCTCCATCGGATACGCCAATGCTGAGCAATTTCGAGCTGGAAATGAATTAAATATTCAACTGGCCGAAGGGCGCGAAACGAGCATGACCCGTTTCATCTCTCTGGGCGAGGAAAAGATCGACAGCGCTTTAAATTTAAATAAGGGCGAGGCTGGGGACGGACAAGTCAATACCGTCCACATTCAACGACCGCCGCGTGAAGGCAGCTATCATTCCACCATTGATATTTGGCTGGCACCGGACTTGGGCTGGTATCCCGTACAAATTCGCAATACCGAAAGTAATGGTACGGTCACCTTGCAAAGAGTGACTTCTCTCCAGCAAAAAATAAATTTGGATCGATGAAATATGATGAAGCCTTCCGATATCAACATCTCAGCTGAACACGCGCTCGTACTTTTTAGTGGTGGACAAGATTCGACCACTTGTTTGGCATGGGCGTTGGAACGCTACGCTCATGTTGAAACCCTAGGCTTTTCCTACGGTCAAAGACATGCCATCGAACTGAGCATGCGGCCGGCGCTACTTGAAAAAATGCGCGCCATACAGCCCGCGTGGTCTAGCCGTTTAGGAGAAGATCATCTGCTTGATCTTGGCTTGATTTCCCAAATATCCAACACCGCTTTGACCAGCGAAATCGCCATTGAAATGCAGGCCAATGGCTTGCCCAATACCTTTGTTCCGGGTCGCAATTTGATGTTCATGATGGTGGCGGCGACGCTGGCATATCGGCGCAATCTAAAGGTCTTAGTTGGCGGCATGTGTGAGACTGATTTTTCAGGCTATCCTGATTGTCGTGACGATACGATGAAAGCCTTACAAGTGGCACTCAATTTGGGCATGGCAAGTCAATTTCGACTTGAAACGCCTTTGATGTGGATCAACAAAGCGCAAACTTGGGCGCTTGCAGAACAGCTAGGTGGCAAGGCATTAACGGAGTTGATACGCGAACATACCCACACTTGTTATTTGGGTGAACGCGGCCAATTGCACGACTGGGGCTATGGCTGTGGCGCTTGTCCCGCTTGTCAATTGCGGGCGCAAGGCTTTGCGCAATTTCGTGAAAGCCAAAACGCGTAGTCGAATGGAAAATCGCGGGTGCTCATATGCCGTTTTCAAATTTCAGCTATGCTATACATCTTTGCGCAGGCCGAATCTGCTAAGCTGATCGACTGATCTACGTGATCAGGGTAAAGATCGGAAAATAGGTCGCGCACATCTTTAAAGAGGATGCATGCTTTGAATACCACCACCGATCTCCTACAGCAACGTCTAAGCCTATTTTCTGAAACAGAACATCGCGGCCTATTGAGCCGTGGTTTGCGCGGCATAGAACGCGAAACTTTGCGAGTTGATGCGCAAGGCAAGCTCATATTAAGCGCGCACCCCATAGGCCTAGGGTCGACGCTGACACATCCTTACATCACTACCGATTATTCGGAATCTTTACTTGAATTTATTACGCCAGCCGAACCCGATATTGCCATTGCACTCGACAAGCTGAGTGACATTCATCGATACGCCTACACCCAAATGCCGGGCGAAATGTTGTGGAATCATTCCATGCCTTGTGAATTGCCCAGCGAAGAGGCGATACCCATCGCATGGTATGGTCAGTCGCACATCGGCATGATCAAACATGTGTATCGCCGTGGCTTAGCACTGCGCTACGGCAAAACCATGCAGTGCATTGCGGGCATACATTATAATTTTTCGCTAGACGAAGAGGTTTGGCGACATCTCAAAGTCGCGGAGCAAGTTGATGGCAGCGAACGCGATTTTCAATCCGAAAGCTATGTTGCTTTAATCCGCAATTTTCACCGTTACAGTTGGCTATTGATGTATTTATTTGGCGCGTCCCCCGCTTTAGCAAAAAGTTTTTTGCGAGGACGTGCACATCAACTCCAACAACTCTCTGAAGATACCCTCTATCTGCCCTACGCCACCAGTTTGCGTATGAGCGATTTGGGCTATCAAAACAATGTGCAAGATGGTTTAGTCCCACCCTACAACACACTACTCGAATACATGCGCAGCCTGTCGATAGCGGTGCGCAAACCGCACACGCCCTACGAAGAACTCGGTATCAAACGTGATGGCGAATGGGTGCAAATTAATGCCAATGTTTTACAGATCGAAAATGAGTTCTACGCGACCATCCGCCCCAAGCGCGTCATCAAAACAGGGGAACGCCCAGTCGAAGCCTTATGCACACGCGGCGTGCAATACATCGAAGTGCGCTGCATGGATGTCGACCCCTTTGAATCACTCGGTATTAGTCTGGAAACAGGACGCTTCCTCGACACTTTTTTACTCTATTGCGCACTGTCTGAAAGCCCACTCACAAACGAACAAGAAGGGCAAGAAAATCTGCATAACTTCGCGCTCACAGTCAAACGCGGACGCGAGCCTGGGCTCACTTTACAAAGACAGCAGCAAGCCATTCTTTTGCAAACCTGGGGTAGCGATTTGATCGAAAAATTGCGCCCGATTGCAGCCTTACTCGACCGCGAAAAAAACACCCAAGAGCACAGTCGTAGTTTAGAAGTGCAGCTCGAAAAATTGCGTGACCCAGCGCGCACTCCCTCGGCAAAAGTAATGACCGCGCTACATGAACACGGCAATTCTTTCCTCAAATTTAGTCTCGCGCAAAGCCAACATTTTGCCGATTTTTTCCGCGATGAAAAACCTTCACGCCAGGTGATGGATGAGTTCAAAACACTCACTACTTCCTCGCTACAGGAACAAGCAAAAATGGAAGCTGAACAGGTCGGGACATTTGATGAATTCATCGAAGACTACCGCTCCCGTACTTCCAGCCAAATTTGCTGTGATAGTTTCAAGAACTGAGCGAAACTGAGCCGCAAAAAAATAGCCGCCTCACGGCGGCTATTTTTTTCTAAGTTTAATTTCGATTCAAAAGTCGAATACTACGCCACGGATAAGGATCACGTTCCTGCGGCATTTCTGGCGCGCTAGGCGTTTTATCAAAGCCCGATCCTGCTGGACATGCGCCTGTTTTCGCATAATTCAAGGCCGCTGCTAAACGCGCTTCGTTTGGATCACCTAAGACATGGTCAATATCATCGGACACTTTGCAGCGTGGTGCAAAGCCATTGACATAACCACCGTTGCCGACCGCGTTCACACCCGAAAACTGAATCGCAAAATAGGCCGTCGTGCAGTTATTCGTTTGCAGAAATCCATAAGGCTTACCGCAAGTATTATCACCAATCAAAATCACTTCAACAAAAGGCGACAAGCCGTTAATAATGGATTCACTAGCGGAGCAAGTATGACTGCCAGTCAAGACATAAACCCGACTTAATCCCAACCAAGGTAAAGTACGATTTTGCCGATCAACACGACTAAAAAACTCAGTACTACCTTCGCTCCAATCGGGATGTTTATCGTTGTATTGCAATTGCTCAAATACCTTATCGGCGGCTTTTGCACCTGCAATCATTGACGACAATTCATTCGCGATATACAGATAGCCCCCGCCGTTATAGCGCAGGTCGAGTACCAAGTCAGTCACCTTAGCTTGACTAAAGGAATTGATGGCCGTGATCAATGGTTGCTCTGCACTACTGATATGGTCGTTAAACACCATATAGCCAAATTTTTTCTCGTTTTGAGTCAATACTTTGGTCATCAACACAGGTGAAGAAGTGACCGCATTGGCCGTCATATCGACGTTGCGACTGTTAGTCGCACCAAGATCAACGATATCAAAATTATGGGTTTCGGATTTACTAGGGTATAAAGCAGCGAACTGCACATCATTCGCCGTTTGCGCCAAAGAAGTATGATCGACTTGCGCAATCACCGCACCACGTGTGAGTCCAGCGAGATCAGCAGGCGAACCCGGTTGAACATAGAGCACACGCAGGCGTGTACCTTGGCGCAATAGTGAGTAGCCATAACTGACACTCGAGCCACCCGAGAAGAAGCTATCAATCTCGCTTTGTGAATAAGTGAAACTAAAGCGATCCTGACTACGAACCAAAAGTTTGTCGAAATAGGAGCGAGAATCGGGCTCAACTGCGATAGGCACATCGACGATATCTTTGTACCAGAGATAGACATCATCTAGGTGACCACGCGCCCAAATTTTTTCCGAATCGGGTGTACATACATTGGCGTATTTACTGTAAGACGGTGGCAAGGCAAGTGAGAAGTTAGTTTCTGTAACTGGAATCATGCTTTCAGCTTTGGTGGTACTCGATGGCTTCACAGCAGCCGCAATCGCCGATGTTTTGGTGATGGATTCTTCGTTCGTCAGATAACTGATGCCTTGATTGATGGCAAATTGTTTGGCGACGCGCGTTTTATTGTCCAGTAAATACGGTACCCAACTGAAAGTGAGGTCGCTGTAGAAAGCCCGTGCAGAAACCAACATGGCGCGCACTAAATGCCCCTTGGTCATCCCTTGCGCCAGATTATTGGACCAATAATTGACTTCGGAATCGGTCGGCGCGGTTGTTCCCGTGCGACCCAAGACATTTTTATACACAATACGAACAAAGTCGTCATTCGTCATGCTTTGGGTATAGCCGGTCTGCGCAGAAAACAAAATCGCAGCGCGATAAAAATTATCGGCAATTTGGTCTATCGTCGCGCCAGATTTGAAGTTGGAAATCCAGTACGCCAAACCATCGGCATCCGGAACACGATTAAAAAACGCAGTGTAAAGTTCGATCAAAAGATTTAGATCTTCTAACGGCACACTATAGGCTAAATCGGCGACTTCTAAATTGATGCGTAAATCGGAAAAAGTCAGCGTCTTCTTGTCACGAATGACGATCGCAGGCTCTTTACCCAAGGCATCGGTGACGATATAGCCTACGCTTAATTTCGTGATCCGATAATCTTGACGTCGCCCTGTAAAAATCTGGGTGTCCGCTGAGGTCGGTGCCGCCTGCATCGGTGCCGCTGCCGGCGCTTGCGTTTGAGTCTTCTCGCTATTGCCGCCGCACGCCGCTAAAAATAAGGGCAGTGCGAGACTCAATATCGCCTTTGTATTCCATAAATTGACCTGCTTCATAACCATCCCGTTCAAAATTTTTGATCTGATTTCTTCGTATCCTACGCATTGTGTGCTCATCCCGCAAATATTGTCATAGAGTAATTTTCTAAACAAATGCGAGTAAGATAACGAAGAGCCGTCAGTGTAAACCAGAAGTGTCTAAATTAGCAATGTCATTCTACGAAAATATTCGTTTCCTAAACTGGTTGTTACCTCTGAAAAATATTAGCCTTCTCTAAAGTTGTAGCTACAACCTACCCAGTCCCTTCTCGAGCTTTACAAGGCGAACACAAAGACCATTACTGTTGAACCGAATCCGATAGAAATAAAGGACCACCTAAGTAGGACAGATAAAGCTTGCGCTGACTAATTGCAAATAGTATCCGGTGCTCCCGAATGTAATCAATTCCGAGTATCAATTCAGCTTCATCTTTATTTGCTTCTTCTTGAGCTTGGCTGTAATGATCTAACAGTGTGTTTCCCCAAAAATCGCCTACTCGAAT
>JAHFQV010000134.1 GCA_023259175.1 Oxalobacteraceae bacterium
AAAAAGACAGCGAATGGGCGCAACCCATTTTTGTTTTGCAAAGGCGAGTCGAGAAGTCGAGAGAAAGAGCCTAACTTTATATTCGCGCTGATCGAATAGATCCGTGCTTCCCTAATAATCACTGAAACACTGCGCCAACTTTGCTTTACGATGAAAAGCCGACGCAGTGTTCACTTTCAAACAGCAAGTGTTCAATATCGGACACTTTCACAGCGATTTCACCCCATTATCGGGTGAAAATGACGTGGCACGAAGCTTGCAGTTATGTCGAATAGTCTATTTCGAATGAGCTCGTCCACATGGAAAATCAAGCAAAATTACATACCGTCACCGGCGCTGCGATGGATAAGGTCGTACCCATCAATTACCGTCGAAAGATATTCAAACTCAGTTTCATTGCCACGGGCATCGCAAGTTTGTTTTTTGCAGTTTGGTTCTTCATGCCTAAGGGCTTGCAAGTCTCTGCTAGCGATGTACGCACCGGTGTCGTTGTGCGTGGCACTTTCCATGATGAAGTGAGCCTTAGGGCAAATGCGCTGGCCTTAAATTCGGTGATCTTAGATGCTGTTGAATCTGGTCGGGTCGAAGAAGTTTTAATTCAAGATGGCGCAATGGTCAAACAGGGGCAACTCTTGTTCCGTCTATCCAATCCACAGCGCAATCTCGATCTTCTGCAACGCAAGGGTGAACAAACACAACAGGTTTCCAACCTCGCGAATCTACAAGTCGGCTTTCAAATGGCCGCCACAGAACATCAGCGTCGCTTATCCGCATTAGAATTCGATCTTAAGCAAGTCCAGAAAAAACATGAGCGCAATATTGCACTTGCGGCGCAAGGCTATATTTCCAAGGTTGCACTTGACGAATCACAAGATGCGCTCGCACGACAACAGTTTGCCGTCGATGAAGAAAAACAAAGCAAAATCACCGAAGACAGAGTAAGAAACCAAGCGCTCGCGCAAATGGAATCTGGCATCTCCGCTTTGCAATCAGGGCTTAAATTGGTCAACGCAACGGTTGAAGCCTTGGCGGTTCGCGCCCCCATCGACGGCAAACTCACCGATTTCAAATTACAAGTAGGTGAGTCCATCACCACCGGCAAACACTTAGGTCGTATTGATGACCCACGTCTATTTAAACTCAGCGCGCAAGTCGATGAATTTTACCTAAGTCGTATCGCCATCGGGCATCACGCCAGTACACAAATTGAAGACAAAACCTACGCATTGGAAGTCATGAATATTTTCCCTCAAATTAAAGATGGACGCTTTCTAGTAGAACTGAAATTCAAAAAGGAACAAGCCGATAAACTCAACCCAGGCCAAAGTGTAGATGCTCGCATCACGCTGGGCGACCCCTCACCAGCGAGCTTATTACCAACCGGCGCTTACTTGAACGATACCGGAGGAACATGGGCATTTGTACTATCGAAAGATGGTCAGGTGGCCGAACGTCGTGCGATCAAAGTCGGGCGGCGCAATCAACAACAAATCGAAGTTTTAAGTGGGCTGGAAGTCGGAGAAAGAATTATCACCTCTAGTTACGCCAACTTTCAAACGTCCAGTCGTTTACAAATCAACGGTCACGCATTTTAAATTTACAGAAAGAGAACCATGTTAAGACTCAACAAAGTCAGCAAAATCCACCTTACCGGCGAAGTACAAACGACTGCGCTTGACCAAATCAATTTGGAGATCGATGCGGGTGAATATTTGGCAATCACGGGACCCTCTGGCTGTGGCAAATCGACACTCTTAGGCTTGATCGGCTTACTCGATGTCCCTAGTTCAGGAGAGTACTGGTTTGAAGGACAAAATATCGCAGGATGGAACGAAACCCAACTCAATCAATTACGACGTGGGCGGATAGGATTTATCTTTCAGAGCTTTAATTTAATCGAGGAATTGAGCGTTTTTGAAAACGTGGAACTCGCACTCGAATATACCAATACACCCAACAAAGAACGCAAGGAACGAGTCGATGCGATGTTGGAAAAATTGGGCATCAGCCATCGTGCCAATCATCGCCCATCACAGCTTTCCGGCGGTCAGCAACAGCGCGTTGCCATCGCCCGCGCCTTGGTCGCCAATCCCGCCATTTTATTGGCCGATGAACCCACAGGCAATCTCGACACAGCGCATGGCGATGAGGTCATGCGACTACTGCGTCAAATCAACGCCGAAGGTACCTGTGTCGTGATGGTCACCCACTCACCCGCACATGCGGCGCAAGCGTCGCGTACTTTGCATTTACTCGATGGCCGCGTCGTCGTCGATGCTTTGCGATCTGCCTAAACAAACGCGACCAAAACCAAAGCGCTAGCAAACACTCGCTAACTCAAAGAAACACAAAGGGAAACAAAGGGACTCAAAATGAAGTTGAAAGAATTTAATATCGCTTGGCGTTTACTAGTCAAAGACCCGATTCAATCGGCTGTTGTCATACTCGGTCTGGCGATCGGCGTACTGGCATTTTTCCTTTTGACTGGCTTTGTTCATATGGCCTTTAACTACGACCAGCACATTACGGACAATCAACATGTGTATCTGGTTAAAACACGCTTTAATCTACCCGGTATTAAATCGAACTGGACACACGAAGCACCTCAAACATTAAGGCAAGCCATTCTCGATCAACATCTGGCGCAAAGCATCACCCAATTTTCAGAGTTACCCGCCAGCATGCGCGTAGCAGAGCAATTATTATCGATACCCGTGTCCATCGTAGACTCGGATTTTGCGAGCGTGATGAACGTACAGACGATTACGGGCAATCTGGATTTGGCGCTCAGCCGCCCTGATCAACTTGCACTCACCGAAGACAGCGCACTACGGCTCTTTGGTTCTAACACTGCGCTCGGAAAGACACTGCACATCAATGCAGACACCTATTTAGTCGCAGCCATCATTAAAGACCCACCGATCAATTCAACCGTGCGCTACAAAGCCTTAGTAGGTCAAGAAACCCGCTTATGGTGGCCATCAGACAAACAAGATGCGCAAAAAAACTGGGGGCGCCTATTTGGTCAAATCTATTTAAAAGTAAAACCGGGCGAACAAGTTCAAGCACTTGAACAACAATTACAAAAACTGTCCGACCAATCTCCATTACGGTCTCAACTCTCAGCTGACCTAGTGGCGCAACTCGGACAGGCCAGCATTATGGAGCTGAAACTGTTGAGTTTAGATCAGGCTTATCTTGACCCCGACATTCACGAAATCAACGACCCTAAAGCACACGGTGACCGTCTGAGTCTTTGGGGTCTTTCAGCGGTTGCAGCACTCATTTTGGTGCTCGCAGGTGTCAATTATTTGAACTTTTCAACGATGCAAACCTTAACGCGACAACGTGAAATCGCAACCCGAAAAGTGCTGGGGGCCAGTGTTTGGCAAGTCGCACGGCAGTTCATCGCAGAATCCATTTTGGTCGTCATTATCGCCACCTTGGTCGGTCTATTGTCCGCCTATTTATTGCTACCTATTTTCGCAGCCATCATGGATAGACATCTAGAAAATTTATTTTCTGCACGAGCTATCGCAATAAGTCTGGCCAGTGCCGTGTCGTTTGGCGTATGCGTCGGACTTTATCCCGCTTGGGTTGCAAGCCGCGTTCGCCCTAGTAGTGTTTTATCGGGGCGCGACAATCAAGAAATGCAAAGTGGAAAACGAGTTCGTCAGTATCTTTCAGCATTTCAATTAGCCACAGCGATTGGCTTAACAGGCATCACCTTAGCAATCGCTTGGCAATGTCAATACGCAACGCAAGTTAATCCTGGATTTCGCGCAGAAGCGATGGTCGTACTCGACATGGCACCGGCATTCACCCCCAACTTACCTCATATGAGTGCATTCACAGAAGCGGTCAAACATGTCGAAGGTGTCGAGGCAGTCGCGCAAAGCTTGGAGGCCGTTGGCCGACGTAAAGTCATGCAAAAAATCACTGCAAAAGCAGATGGGCAATCCACAGTCACAGTAGAGAAAAAAGGCATAGGGCCTGACTTTTTTCAAGGATACGGCATCACCGCTTTAGCAGGTCGCACTTACGATGCACAACGCGAGCAATTCCAAAATCAAAATGGCGTGGTGTTAAGTTTGACGGCGGCGCATTCTCTGGGCTTTGCCAGCGCGGAAGAAGCGGTTGGAAAAATTCTAGAAACGGAAAATGGTCAACGTCAGGAAATTTTGGGAGTCGTTCCCGATATACGTTTTCATACTTTGCGTGAAGCCGCTTCGCCAATACTCTATAGCCTCAGTTACAGCACGCCGGTACTTACCGTGCGCACTACGGGAAAAATAGACGAAGTTGAATCCGCACTCGCAACGCTCTGGAAACGTTACTTCCCCAACGAAGTATTGCAAATGACACGAGAAAAATCCTTACTTGGTGATGCCTATCAAGACGATGTACGCCTTGCAAAATTACTCGGCATCGCCAGCATTATCGCGCTCTGTATCGCTGGCTTTGGAATCTATGTTCTCTCAGCCTATTCCGTACACAGGCTCAAGCGTGAAATTATCATGCGCAAATTATATGGTGCTGATGCACTCGCCATTATTGCCTTGGTCAGTCGCGAGATGTTCATGCTCTTTATTGCAAGCGCAATGATTAGCCTGCCAATTGCGATGGTCATCATACAGCGCTATCTCGCTGTCTATATCGAACGTGCGCCCATCGCTGCTTGGACTTTGGTCATCGCATTCGTCACCTGTGCCGCACTGGCCATGCTCACGATTTCCAGACACATCTTGGTCGCGCTGCATATGCGTCCAATCAAAGCACTCGAAGTTTAAAAATATTCCCTCACGATGAATTCTTATCAGGTGCCTTCAATGATCAATTCTGAACTGTTCTTCACTCCCACTGGGCAACTCGATTTTGCTGGCCTTAATCGCTGTTGTTCAGATGGGATTTTTTTACCGGCATCACTCGTGCATCAAATTGATATGCTCAGTCAAATTACTGACTTACCGGTACTCATCCAAGGAGAAACGGGAAGCGGGAAAAATATGTTGGTCAAGAAAATCGCCGATCTAAGGCGTAAAAATGAAAAGAAAGTGACCTTGATTTCGCTCAACTGTGCCTCACTCAACAATGATGTAGCTGAAGCGACTTTATTTGGCAATCGTAAAGGTGCCTATACTGGAGCACACGAAAACGTGCAGGGCGCGGTAGCAGATGCCGATGGCGGTATTTTATTCCTCGATGAAATCCACTGCCTTGACTTATCAACACAAAGAAAATTATTACGCTTATTAGATGACGGCGTCTATACCCGAGTCGGTGAGGCCATCGACCGGAAAAGTAATTTTCAATTGATTATGGCGACTAACCGTAACTTGCTCAAGTCAGTACAAAGCGGTGAATTTATTCTTGATCTCTACATGCGAATACAGGGCATCGACATTCGAGTTCCCTCACTACGTGAACGTCCGAATGATTTCGCGATTCTGTTGGCACTGTATTTCGCCTCGCATCAACTCAGGCCTGAACGCGCTGATTTCGAAGCCTTACTCGCGCTGGTTTCACCTTTATATTGGCCAGGAAATATCAGACAACTATACCGTGCATTGGATGTCATGCGCTTTAAAGCGATTAGTCAAAGTGATCGTCGTTTTACACATCATTTTGAGGTGACGCAATTAATGGATAGAGCTATCGAAGCCTGCAATAACGAGAACGAATACGATGGTCGTGGCAAGCCCTTAGCAAAATTAGTCAGCGACTTGGTACGCGAAGTCGGCAATCCCATTAATCTTCCACATTTGATGGAAAAAATAGAATCGACCATCATCAGCTACACCATGAGCTGCAACGACTCTATCAATGATGTCATGGGACATTTGAGTTTAAGCCGAGGTAAACTCGACTTTAAACGACGCAAATACAAACTCATGACTGCCGAGTCATGAGTCCTACGCTTGCCACGAATCCACACACTGAGCTCACGACAGAATCAGCGTTGATGTGGAATTCCTTGCACGTTTTCATCCACGATTTTAGCAAGCACGATCACTTCTTAAACGAATGTATCGCCCAACTCCCAGAAACAATCTTACAGAACACTTTCTTTGTGCGTTACTGGGAAGGCGGGCCACACATTCGCTTACGCACGCGTGCAGAGGTCAACACGCAGCAGACCTTCACGACCGAGCAATTAGAGTTCGACATCAAGAACTATTTAAGCAAAAATAATTTTCCATCTAATCTGAGTCGCGATGATTTTTACGCCCAGTATCGGCTCCAACAAACTGCGCAGTTTCAAGCGAGTTGGTATCCACATCTCAGCGTCGAAAAAATAGCCTATCACGCAGAAACGCAACGTTATGGAGGACAGATTTGCATGGCGCTATGCGAAGAACATTTTTGCAAAGACAGCGCACTCACAATACGCTTACTACATAAAACAAAATCGCAGCGCCATGCTTTAGCCTTTGCTTACTGTATCGTTTATCTCGAACAATTGCAGTTCTTTAAAGTGGACAGTTGGGAACTCTCTGGCATCAAAGAATTACATCCCGACCAGCACGAACGTAGTGTCATCAAAAAACAAAGTCAGCAACGTTATAGCGACATCAAAAGCGCGCTGCAGATGCAATTCGAAGCGATTACTTCACCGACTTCATGCATGATGGAAGTACGTCTGCTTCGCGCCCAACTAAAGGTGCTTTTTCCTCAATTACAAACACAAGCCAAAATCCCACTAGTTGCAATCGCCAATTCACTCTTACACATGTCATTTAACCGTTTGGGTATCGCCCCCAGTGAGGAAGCCCAATTGCGTTATTTGGCGGTGAACACCTTTAACGAAAGTGCTTGAACCCATATGAAATCCATCATCATGAACATTACCACTTTAAGAATTAACTATAGCGGCGCTAGCGAAATTTTTTTCCGCGAATTTCTTGCACCACTTCAGCGCGATTTATCCTCCCATTATTTCTATCGTTGGCGCATCCACCGTTCCTGGGAAAATGGACCCCATTTTAATCTAGACTTCGACGCGGACGATGCGTTCTTTGGACAGGACATTTGTGATTTACTCCTTCATCGCATTCAAACTTTCCTAGTAACGCACCCTAGCCCTGATTTCGATATACCTAATTATGTGGAGAAGCAAAGTCGGCTCAAAAAAATGGAAGCATCGACGATGGATCCAGACTGGGTGCATGCTAACAATAGCTACGCTGTTAGCACCTCAAACTCCACGACACTTGCCGCGCGCTACGAATCACCTGCGCAATGGGAAAGCATATTTGAGACGGAAATAAATTTGCGATCACACGTTATCGCACAGTGGCAGCACAGCCATCAGCATAAAACTTACTTGACACAACTCCTCACTTTACTCGCCTGCACCATGCCGCCCTACCCGTCTAGCGATGTTGAAATCAATGAGTACAACGGCTTTCTCTCATTCCATGCCAACTATCGCTTCTGGCATCACACGCTACCACTAGCGCAACAAGAAGAAATCCAACACAAATTCAGTGCGGACTATTCACAAGAAGAATCGAACGCGGTAGCACAGCTCAATCAATTGATCCAAGCTTTACACGAACGTGAGGAAAGTCGTGTGAGTCTCGCCGGCTTTATGCGCGACAGTTTTCTCAATTGTATGCGCCTCGCAATTGACGGGACAATTCACGAACGTTCGCCTTATCCCCGCGAAAGCCTCAAACCGCAAAATCAACTGTCACCATTCCATCAACGTCTGTTCTATACCGAAAGCGGGCAAGCAAAATCCTTTGTTCCAAGCTTCGTTGCATATCGCTGGTTACTCAATATTATTTACCGCAATCTGCCCTTATTTGATACACCACCTATCGCTCGCCAGTACTTCAATTTTTCCTTAGATAAAATTCAGAGAGAACATCGGAGTGTGGTGTGTGCTGTGCGCGAAAGTATGCTCCAGGCTTAGGAAAATACAGCTGATTTTCACGCTCAATTCTCACTAGAGAAGAAGCGATTCTTAACCAAGCAGAATGAGGAAATTTTAATTTTGAACGACTAACAAAACACAATCGATAAGTGCTTGATTTTATTTACAAAAAAAA
>JAHFQV010000038.1 GCA_023259175.1 Oxalobacteraceae bacterium
TAAGCACGCACATTTTGCAGATGTTCCGTATCAAGCGGGGCAATACAAAAATACGCAATTAGGCGCGAGTGAGGGCGATATTGTGCATGCGATTCTAGCTGCGGTAAGCGTCTTACGCGGAGAAAAAGTAAAGCCACCATTTCAGCTATTGCAGCAAAAAGAAGCTTTGGCCTTGTTGGTGCATTTGCTCGGGGATGTGCATCAGCCGCTCCATGTGGGCGCCGTTTATCTTGATGAAGCTGGTCAGGTGAAAGTACCGACCGCTCCTTTAGCTCACGGTATTTTTTCAACGTTTGGAGGTAATCAATTGCGCTTTGGTGCGGGTGCGCAGGATGATCTTCATTCGCTTTGGGATACGGCACCCCGGCTCGATTTCGCGGCCTTACAAGTGCGTGCGCGTAGCTTGTTTGCAGCGGGTGTCTCGCCTAGTGAAGCGCACATGTCCTTGGAGCAAAAAAGCCAGCTTTGGGCACAAGAGAGTATTTTGTCGGCACAAAAAATTTACGCGCCCTTGCATTTTTCCCCGATGGAAAAGCAAGAGCACGGTGCAATTTGGAATTTTGTTCTTGATCCCAAAGATGCAGCGCAGCGCCAACATATACAGGAGCAAGCGATTCTGCATGCGGGTGTGAGACTGGCGCTGTTGTTGCGCGTCATTTTTGAAAGCGCTGCGCAAGTGAAGCCCAGTTGAATTTTGAGAAATCTGACGAGGCTAACTCGGTTTTTGCAAAAAAGGGTGGCATAGCGCTTTTTTTGCTTAGCATTTCAGCCTTATTTCAAGGATAATTACTTTCTTAAATTTTTGTCTGTTTTCCTGTAATAGAACTTACGCAAAACAAATGCTGGCCTTGTTGAGTTCGCCTCAGTTTTGTATTCACCATTTTGTATTTAACACTTAGGAGTAGGTATGTCTTCTTCACCCTTTCGTGCGATAGGCCAAGGAATTCGCTGGTTTTGGCAGGCCGTCGATAGCAGCCGTCGGTTTCTGTTTAATTTTATTTTTTTGTTGATCGTCATCTCGATTTTGATCAGCATGTTTTCGTCCAAGCATGTCAAGATCGTCGATAAAACGGCTTTGATTTTAAATTTCAAAGGCGACTTGGTAGAGCAGCATCCAGGTAATGCGAGCGAAGCTTTTATGGCTGAGCTACAGGGCGAAAGTAAACGCTCCACGCAATTGCGCGATATGTTGACAGTGATCGATGCGGCTGCTAAAGACCCTAAAATTAGTAGTGCCGTGTTGATGTTAGATGGGATGCAGTCGGCGGGTTTGCCGATGTTGCGTGAAGTTGCGGCGGCGCTCGATCGTTTTAAAGCCAGCGGTAAGAAAGTCATCGCTTGGGGCGCCAGTTTTGATCAACGTCAATATTTTTTGGCAGCACATGCCAATGAAGTGTATATGCATCCGATGGGGACGGTCATGCTGAGTGGTTTTGGGCATTATCGTAACTACTACCACGATGCCTTGGAAAAAATTGGTATCACAGTAAATGTCCTTAAGGTCGGTACCTATAAAAGTTTTGCCGAACCCTATATCGCCAATGGGCCTTCGCCCGCTGCTGCCGAAGCAGAAGCATTTTTATATAACGCGATGTGGAAAATCTATACCGAAGGGGTAGAAAAAGCGCGCAAAATGCCAGCTGGTGCGGTGATGGAAAGTATTAATCATTTACCTGAAATGCTGAAAACAACGAAGGGCAATGTGGCGCAATTTGCGGTCGATGCCAAATTGATTGATGGCCTTAAAACGCGGGAAGAATTGCGTCAAATGATGTTGGGATTGGGCGCGAAAGATGAAGTGACTAAGAGTTTTAAACAAGTCGATTTTGATTCCTATCTTGAAACGCAGACGAAACTTCCGTTTGGCGCTGCCGTTGCCGTTGTGATCGCTGAGGGTGAAATTAGCGACGGTCAAGCTGCGCCTGGCGCAATCGGTGGGATGTCCACTTCTAATTTAATTCGTAAAGCGCGCGAAGATGATCAAGTTAAAGCGGTGGTGTTACGCGTCAATTCGCCCGGTGGTAGTGCTTTTGGTTCTGAGCTGATTCGTCAAGAACTTGAGTTGACACGCAAAGCAGGAAAGCCTGTCGTCATTTCCATGAGTAATGTTGCTGCCTCGGGCGGGTATTGGGTTTCGATGTCGTCGGATGAAGTGATCGCCGATGCTGCAACGGTGACGGGTTCGATCGGTGTCTTCGCTATTTTTCCGACGGCTGACAAAGTGATCGAAAAACTCGGCATTCACACTGCAGGAACTACCACCACTTGGATGGGCGATTCTTTTAATCCTTTACGTCCCATGAATCCGAAATTTGGCGATGTCATTCAATTGAGTATTAATCATATTTATGACGAATTTACGACTAAAGCGGCACTGGCTCGTAAGACCACGCCTGAGAAAATCGATGCAGTGGCACAAGGTCGTGTTTGGACAGGTGAGCAAGCCAAGGAGCGCGGTTTGGTTGATACGCTAGGGAGTTTTAATGACGCGCTTAAATCAGCCGCAGCGCGCGCCAAAATGGGCGACAATTATCGCGTCGCTTATATCGAACGTGAACCTTCCAAATTTGAAAAATTCTTTAGTCTGTTCGGTGATGGCGCTGCCAAGGCCGTCGCGCAACAATTCAAAGTTGCAGTTGCGCCGACTGGCGTACCACCTGTGGCTGCGGCCGACATGGTGAAAGAATTGAGCTGGTTAGCCGATCTGCGTAAAGACAATAAATCGTATCTGGTGATGACGCATTGTATGTGTACGATGCCTTAAAGAGCACTTCTGCTTTGCCGGAATTGTTTGCGTCGGTTTGATTGAACGTGATTTCTGATTACCCCAAATTCCTAACGCATGAAGTGCAAGTGCGGTAGGAAGTTGGGGTTTTTCGTTTAATAGTCCACCATCAAAGATGGTGCGTTTAAGGGTCTGAGCAAAAATTATTTAAGCATGATTTTCTGGCTTAATTTGCCGCCCTTCACACTATCGTAATTGACCCTTATTTCTCCGCCAGCACTTTCGACGACGAACATCATCGTGGTGTTGCCAAAGCCGGGGACACCATTGACCATCAGCCGTTCTGGGCGCATGGTTTGTAGCTCGACTTGATTCATGTAAGTGTTCTTGACGATACCGCTGGCAAGTACTTTTGCGCCGTTCACCGTGGCTAAGTCAAGCCTATGCAGTTTATTGGCGATGGCGATACCGCTCACACTAGGGATGGCTTTTTCGTTGATGATGGGGAGTTCAACGCGCCATAAATTCGCGCCTATCTTCTTGACGGTGGGTTCTAAGAAGCGCAGTTGTGGCACATTGGATGCATTGAAAATGACGAAGGCTGCATTCCGATGACACTCTTCTTCCAGCATCCAGCCTTCTGGCATCCGACCCGTGTCTTGCCGCCAGCCGCCGATTTCGACCGTGCCAAATTGTGGGTGAACGTGCTCCTTGAACGGAATAAATTGGCGTCCTAAAGCGAGCATATCGTTCCACTTCATTGCGTCATACGCTTTGATCGGTGTGGGTGGAACTGGCGTGTCGCCGACTTTAGCAGCAGGTTCAAAACGGACGATATTATTTTCGTCCATTAAACCGCCAAATAATTCAGAGACAAAACCAAAAGCGCCATGGACACCGTAGAAATGATCGGTGGTGCTGCCGTAGGCGGTATAGAGGTCGCGCCAGGTAATCATGTAGCGATAGCCGGGCATCATTTTTTCACCTTCGCGTCCGAGGTAATCATAGGTGCGATTGTCCATTGCGCTGACCGGCGTTTGGGTCGGCGAACCGGGGCCGCGTAAGATCATGCGCCCAGAATTGTGAAAGCTGATGACGCTGGCGATTTCGGGATGATCGAGCGCCCAAGTGGCAATGCTGCGCGTTTCCGGAATTTGCAGAGGATAGTCCGTGGCTCCTCCTTGAATGTAGCGCGGCGCCCAATCGTAAGCCCAACTACGATTGGGATCGGCATAGCCAGGGCCATCTTCCGCGATTTGTCCGTCGCCATCTTGGTCGATTCCTTCTTGCCCTAATTGCAGATAGTCGCCCAGTTCGCCCGGTTCTAGTGCTACTAAACGGCGTGCATCTTTAGGATCGAGTTTCCGATTGCCCAAACCAAGCGGGACTTTTTTGCGCATGCTCGTTAGGACACCATCTTTATCCAAGTCGACCGGACCATCTTCGTCAACTAGGCCATCTCTATCGTCATCAAAAGGCCAAGGTACGCTGCGTGGATAGTTCGGTGTCGCGGGTTCGTCAAACCATTTGGCTCGACTGTCTGGGCTGACCATAGGAACAAAATGGAGTGAGGAACGATCCACTAATTCGGTGATTGCTTTTAGTTTTCCGTAATTTTTGAGTAGGTAGTCGATGGTGTAGAGTACGGTGTCGGCGGCTTGTGCTTCGTTGGCGTGAATCGCGCCATCAACATAGGTCGAGGGTTTGTCTTCAACCTTTCCCGTTTTCGCATTGTGTATGCTGAGCATCCACATATCCGCGCCAGAAGCCGTTTTCCCCAAACTTTTGAGCGTGACGAGATCAGGATAGGCCGCCGCATAGGCTTTCATGTATTCGATGATTTCTTTGTTGTGGTGGACGCGATTAAAATAGGGCTGAGGCGCTGCTACCGGGTTTGCCGGGTTTGCTACCATTGCTGCATGGCTTGTGGTGATGGTGCCGAATACACCACTGATCGCGAGTGCGAGGGCTAATTTCTTGATGTGCATCTTAATTCTCCTGTCCCAAGGTGATGGTGCGACGTACTTGTCCGGCTTGATAGGTCCATAAGGCGACATCAAGCTTACTTCCCTTGGCACCGTGTACCAACCATTCCGCTTTTAAACTCGATCCCGGTTCTAAGCGTTCGCTCACGACAGCGCGATTTTGGGCGATGGTGGTAACACCTTTTCCCAGTTTAAGTTCTAGTCTCACTGGTAGTTTGTTTTTCATACGCGTCGCCAATTTACTATGGGTAGGCAAACTGCCCCGCATTGCGCCAACAACGCTGATGAGGTAAAGATCGTCTCCCTTGCTTTGTACTTTCGTTTCGATGATTTCCAGTTCCGCCAATTGGCTTGCCCATTGCAAGACTTGTTCGGTATGAACTGCAATGGCGGGTTTGAGCAAAGTCATCTCGGGCGCATATTCGACAAAGGCATCTAAACCACCGACCTCGGCTTTGATACCATCGGCTAAGGTGACGGTTTTCCAGGGGGTAAAAGCGCTCGGTGCGTAGGCATCGACGTAGGCCATGACATCTTTGTCGTGATCGCCGTTGGTATTGTTCTGTGCTGGATTGTCGGTCTTGGTTTTGTCCTTACTTGTGCTTGTACTTGCAATTGCGCTAGGGTCGCTGGAACTCGAATTGCTTTTTGCTTTTGGAATGCCCCAGACATCGAGTTCGATGGTGGGTACGCCAAAGTGGAAATAAAGCCAGTTGGAAAAACTTCCTGGGCCAGTTTGTCGGGCATTGCGTTTGCTATCAAGGCCGGCAGTATCGAGTGCTTTTTTGTAGGACTCAGCTAATTTGCTGAGCACTTTTAAGTCGTCCGCCTCTGGGCGATTGGCTTCGTCAGAGGGTTTTGCACCGGCTGGTGTTGGGCGTTCGTAGCCTTTGGGTGGCGCGAGTAATTGATTGGCAGGACCATATACAATCGCCAATGCGATATTGCGATGGGCGATGACGGCATCCATGATGGCTTTGGTTTCCGGCGCAATGCCTGGCCATTTTCCGGCTTCGGTATCGGCCACAGGAAAACCAGCCGGAAAATTTTTGTCGACATGGACACCACCGAGGCCATCCTCGTTATACAAACCATCCTTGTCATCGTCTTTACCCTCAAGGTAGACACGATAGTTGCCGCGCTGTCCTTTAGTGGGGTCGGCCTTGATCATACGGCGTGCATCATCAGGGTCGATCATCATGTCGCCGCTGGCATCCTTCATCCGCATTTGGGTGATGATGCCGTTCCCATCTAGATCATCCGCGCCGTCTTCGGCGATTAATCCATCAAGGTCGCGATCAAGGTCGCTGTCATTTCCAGCACCTAGTTGTCTGGGATGTGCAAAAAGCCCATTGTGGGCATCTGGATTAACGACGGGAGCGATGTAAAGCGTGCGGGATGTCAGTAGCGCTAGGAGTTTCTTGTCTTGGGTATTGGCCAGCGTGTCGATTAAATGGAGCGCTGCTTCACTCCCCGCATTATGGTAACCCGCTGCATTTGCAGCGAGAAATAAGGCAGGGCGTTTTTCGGGGCTGACTGAGGCTTTGTCTGCGATTTGAACGAGATAGAGTTTGCGCCCCCCCGCGCTTTTGCCGACGACTTCAAGATGGATGCGGTCTGCGTGTTGAGTTGCAAGCGCATGCAGATTTTTTTCTATCGTCTCAAATGTTTGATACTGGCTTTCTGCTGCACCGCAAAAACCCGCGCAGACTAGGAAACTTAAGCCTAGACTGCGCTGTAAGATTGATCGTTTTAAAAAACTTCGGTCGAATTTGTCCAACATCACTATCTCCCCCAAGAAAAATATGGGATTTGGACAGCGCTGGCTTTGTTTAGTTCATGTAGGAAGGTTTTGTTGGAAAACTTCGGTTTTACGCCTAGGGCGCGCCACACGCGCCCTAGGCTACCTCCCTAAGGCTAATGACGCTTTGCCACGCCGGTTAATCGTCCCATGATCTGACGATTGATCTCGCTGCCTGACCCTGACCCTGACCCTGACCCTGACCCTGACCCTGACCCTGTGTCGGTTTCTGATTGACTCGCGTAGGCATTATTGGCCGAAGTTGCGGGTAGTGCTTTTAAAACCGGCGCGTTTTGGGTAAATGGGGCGATACCTAGTGTCTGGTAAATTTCATTGGGATAAATCAGATTGGCGCGGGTGATGACTAGGCTTACTTTGCGCAGGTCTTCGATATTTTGGGTGGGGTCGCCATCAACTAAAACCAGATCGGCGAGTTTGCCGACCGCCACGGAGCCGCGTTCGCTTTCTGTACGCGTATAACGTGCGCCATTTTTTGTCGCGATCTGCAATGCCTGTGCGGGGGTGAGGCCGGCTTTAACATAGAGCGCTAATTCTGAATGCAAAGTAAAGCCTGCTAACTCGTCGGTGCCCGCTAAAATCGGAATGCCTTCCTTGTACATTCGCGCGACGAACTCCAGCATTTTTGCGTAAGATTTTTCGTACTGTTTGAGTTTGGCATCACCTTCAATTTTCATCGAGCCGACAGAGAAATTGCGCTTGACGTCGGGCGGCATGTGGTCGGCAATGGCCGCGAAGGGTTGATTGATGTCACCATCTTTTTGTTTGAGAAATGCAAAGGTGGCGAGGGTAGGGTCAATCGCGATTTTCTTTTTCTTCAGCGTCGCGATGAAGTCTTTCACCTTGCTTGAATTAAAGTCGATGTCGGCGGTTTTTTCAGCGGGTAAGATGAAGCGCTCTAAAGTCCGGGTGTCGGTTTGTGGTGTCGCTAAAAAATTCAGCATAACTTGGTTGATGTGTTGAATTTCATCGTAGCCCGCATCAATCGCTTCGAAGGCGCGAAGTCCAACCGGAATGTGGCCTGAAACCCGCATCCCTCTCGAGTGCGCATAGGCGACTGTTTCTTTGAGTATCGCTTTGGGGAAGGAGTTATAAATTTTGAGCTGAGGGTAACCGTGTTCGGCATACCAGTCGATTGCATTTTTCGCCCCAGCCAAATCCTTGATGACGAAACCATTGTTGGCTGAAAAAGGGCTTTCTCCTTCTAAGAATCCGGCCGGGACCACTTGCGGCGCAAGTAGTTTTCCTTGGGCTGTTTCGTCAAGCATGAGCTGCAGTTGTTGGTTTTCATTGCCTAGGTCACGCACACTGGTGACACCTGCTGCGAGATTGAGTCCACCATCCCAACGCCCAACATGGCCGTGCATGTCAAACAAACCGGGTAGCATGATACGACCACCCGCATCGATTTCGGCATCTGCACCGCGGGTCGGCGATCCAGTTGGCAAAATCGCGGTGATACGTCCGCGCAGTACGTAGACATCTTTGTTTGCGCTCAACTTGGCGCTGTCGCTATCAAAAATACGGGCATTGCGAATCACGGTCAGACCCTTGAGCGGATGTTGCAGGCGCTCTGCCCATGCGGTCAATACTTTTTCTTCTGCGGCTTTTTGAAAATCAGCCATCGCATTGCCATTGGCTTCCCAACCTTCTTCGATGGCTTTCATTGCGCCCGGGACGATTAGGGCAAACATCCGCGGATGCTCACCAGTCGTGGCCCAGATAAAATTAGGTGAGAGACCAATGCCGGTCTGAGTCAGTAATTGAACAGTTTGTTTTTGCCCGGCTTTACTCACTTCTAATTCGCCAATTTTTTCTTGTGACAGCGTACCGGATGGTAGTAATTTGAGTTGGTGATTGCTTTGCGCTGCTAAAGCGCCGATGGCTAAGGAACTGAGTTCAAACGAGCTATTGAGCGGCAAGTACAGCGCGGAGCCTCGCACTTGTTGGCTGCCTTTTTCGGAAGTTGACTTCCAGTTGGCTTGATCGCCTTGGCGGCTAAATTGTTCGTCTATCGCCGCGCCAAAAGTGGAGCTGCCTGTAACGTGGAAAAAATTGGGCAAGCCATCTGCGCCAAGTCGGATTTCTTCCATGAGCTCGGGGCCGCGCCCGTTATCCTTAAAAATAAATTTAACTTTGATGCTGCCGTCATTTTCCTGAGTGACGACTTGTTCCCCCGCGATTTTGCCGTTTTCGACAGTGATGGTGTATTTCTGCGTGTGGGTGTCGGCATAGCTGAGCTGGGAAAACAGGCCGAACACACTGGCCGCTAAAACCGTTTTGATGAGGCGCATAGTAATCTCCATAATGAGGGAAAGAGGGGCATGAGGGGATCAACTGAGATTTTCTATTCGGCACACTTGCAGTGGTTTTGCGCCTATTGATTTAAATTCAAACTCAAGTTAAAACTACACATGACACGAAAGTGCAGTTCGATAGCAATTGCCGCATTTAGTTCCTAAACACGACATCATTACTGAGTTCGTCAGGATTTATCTCATCTTGTTGCAAAGGGAAATGCATGCGCAGCAAGTCGCCTAAAGCACAAAGGGCTTGTTCTAGACCCTCAAGGAGCTGCGCCTGATTGATTTGATCTTGTAGGTTCTTGCAAATCTGGTTCCAAGACGCTTGTGGTACTTGCGCAGCAATGCCGCGATCTGCAACGATTTCAATTTTATGATCGGCTAACAGCAAATAAAGCACAATGCCCGAATTGCATTCGGTATCCCAGACTCGCAGATCTGAAAACCATTGTATGGCGCGTTGTCTGGCGGTTCGCCCCTGCCAAATCTGAAGACTTGGCAGCGTTGCTTCGACGATGAGTCGTATTTCGCCACGATGTCCCTGTTCTGCCTGTGCTATACAAAGTGCGAGTTGCCTCTGGTGTTCGGGTTTGAGAACTTGCGGCGCAGCACGGGAAAATAGGGTGGCAAAGCTATGACGTAAAATTTGTAAAAGTCGAGAAGTTTTTGTATTGCGTGTCATTACCAATCCCCCGAAGCACCACCACCGCCAAAATCTCCACCACCGCCGCTGAAACCATCATTGCTGCTCGACGAGGAATCGCCACCACCAAAGCCGCCACCTGAGCCAGAAATGAGTGCGTTGCTGATACCGCTTTGTAAAAGATCACCAGTGATGTTCCAAAAGAGCGAGCTGGTCAGGAGAATTAAAATTAAGCCTAGGATTAGGCCAGCAAAGATCGCGGCGGTGATGGAGGCCCCAGCAAGTATCGCTGCGATGCTCCCCATCGCAACCGCGCTGCCACGCCCCAACCAGGGCCCAAAAATCCGAAACGCCGCCAAGCCTATTAGGAGGAAAATGCCCCAGACGATGGGGTGTAAGCCAAGTATACGAAAGGCTTGTTTGTGGCTAGGATGATCCGATTGGAATTCATCGGAGATGCCGCGTCCCGCGGTAGGCGGCAAGACTTCGCCTGAAATCACGGTGATGATTTGATCTAAACCAGCATCGATGCCTTGGGCATAATGGCCTTGTTTAAATTGAGGCCGTATGGTTTCACGGATGATGCGAGCTGCAATAACATCGGGCAATGCACCTTCTAAGCCACGCCCGACTTCGATCCGAATTTTTCGGTCGTTCTTAGCAATGAGCAGAAGCACGCCATCACCCACACCTTTGCGACCGAGCTTCCAAGAATCGACCACGCGGATACTAGTCTGCTCTATGCTCTCTTCCCCAGTCGTCGGTAGTATCAGCACCGCGATTTGGCTACCTTTGTTTTTTTCTAGGGTCGCTAATTTTTGAGCGAGTTGTTCGATCTCAACGGGGGTTAGGGTTTGGGTTAAATCGGTGACGCGATGACTTAAATCGGGAATCGCGACTTGTTCTGCATGTGAAAGTCCCAGTCCAAGATAAAACAAACACGTAACAACACCGACCCAATTCAGGCCGGCATTGAGGATTTTGGTGCGTGTTAGGCGCATTATTTTTTACCGAAATCAACCGTCGGTGCTTTGGAAATACTTTGTTCATTTTCGACTGCGAAATTCGGTTTAACGTCCATGCCAAACATTTTTGCAGTCAAGTTGCTTGGGAAGGAGCGCACGGTCGTGTTGTACTGTTGCACGCCTTGGATGTAACGATTACGAGCTACCGTGATGCGGTTTTCTGTGCCTTCAAGTTGTGCCGAGAGGTCGCGAAAATTTTCATTGGCTTTGAGGTCAGGATATTTTTCGGCAACCACCATCAAGCGCGATAAGGCCGAGTGCATTTGTGATTGCGCTTCTTGAAATTTCTTGAGTGCGGCTTCGTCTTTCGCCAGTTCAGGGGTCATTTGTATGCTTCCGACTTTGGCGCGCGCTTCGGTTACACTGACCAAGACTTCTTTTTCATGGTCGGCATAGCCTTTGACGACATTGACTAAATTGGGAACCAAATCAGCACGTCGTTGGTATTGATTGAGCACTTCAGACCAAGCTGCTTTGACCGCTTCGTCTTGCGATTGCAAGCTGTTGTAACCGCAGCCGCTTAAACTCGCTGCCAATAATAAACTCAGCAGGATGGTAGAAAAACGTTTCATAGTGGAGGCTCCTGAAATTAAAATGGAAAAGCTTTGAAGCGCACAGCATACCCTAAGCAGCGTGCTAAACTCATCGGTAATTTTACGGTATTTTACACTCAGGCCTGAACATGAATTTTCAACTCATTGCTGTTTTCGTGATCGTCTATGGGGCGATCGTATTCGAGCACCCCCTTAAAATTAATAAATCGGCCTCTGCACTGATAGGCGCAGGTGTGTTATGGACGATTTATGCGATGGGATCCTTAGATGTGCAGCTGGTGAATCAAAATCTGAGTTCATCCTTAACTTCGACCGCGCAAATTGTCTTTTTTTTGATGGGCGCGATGACCATAGTGGAAGTGATTGATGCACATAATGGCTTTGAGGTGTTGACCTCGCGTATCAAGAATACTGCACTGGTCTCCTTGCTGATTTTTGTCAGTTTTGCGACGTTTTTTCTAAGTGCGATTCTCGATAATTTGACAACCGCAATTGTGATGGTTTCCTTGACCCGAAAATTATTGGCCGAGCGTGAGGACCGTTTGCTGTTTGCCGGTATGATCATTATTGCAGCCAATGCCGGAGGGGCATGGACTCCCATCGGGGATGTAACGACGACCATGCTTTGGATCGGTGGTCAGATCACACCGCTTGCGATTATGAAGGCCATGTTTTTGCCGAGTTTGATCAATATGATCGTACCTTTGTTTGTATTGGTTTATCGTTTGCGTGGAAGAGACGTTGTCGCGCCTACACTTGCGAATGAAAATCTTATGGAAACAAGTCCTTTCGAACGCAAGCTGATGTTTTTTGCGGGTCTGACGATTTTGATTTGTGTGCCCATATTTAAAGCGGTCACCCATTTGCCACCGTTTTTAGGGATTTTGCTGGGGCTAGGCTTGCTTTGGATGTTGGGTGACTTAGTTCATCAAAAAAAGGAGGAGATACATAAGGAATCGCTAACCTTGGTGGCCGCACTCAAACGTATCGATATGAGTTCCATCATATTTTTTGTCGGCATTTTATTGGCAGTTGCGACGCTAGAGCATGCGCATATTTTGTCTGCGCTCGCGTCGAAACTCGATCAAATCCTCGGTCGGCAATCGCTGATCGTTATGTTGATCGGTATCGTCAGTGCCATCGTCGATAATGTGCCATTGGTGGCCGCAACGATGGGTATGTATTCCTTGACGAATTTTCCAGTCGATAGTTTTCTCTGGGAGTTTTTAGCTTATTGTGCCGGCACGGGAGGGTCTATTTTGGTGATAGGCTCAGCCGCCGGTGTTGCCGCAATGGGCATGGAGAAAATTGACTTTCTCTGGTATCTGCGCAAAATAAGCGGGCTTGCCTTACTCGGATTTTTCGCGGGGGCAGCGGTGTATGGCCTGCAGTTGCAATTGGGATTGTAGGGAAAAATGGATCTATTTTGCGGCAGGTTCAAGCGAATTTTCTTCGTCTTCTGGCAGCAAGCAGGCATTGATGATTTGCAGATCATTGTCTTTTGCAAAGCTCATGACAAAATTAAATGCCATCGGCTCGATTTCACGTAGCGCCTCGTTGACGACAACCGAACGCACGCCCTGAAATAAAACAGGTCGCACATAAGGCGAGTAGGCTAAATGAGAATTGCGGCCACCCTCAGGTCTGAAGCAAGACATCGCCCCGCAAAGGCGATCAGCCCAATCACTAGGACGAAATTGTTCCCCGTCGCTGGTTAATCCTTGAATAAAAAATTCACGAATCTGGATTGGACTATTTTCTCTGGAGTCGGCCATGGTTTCCGAGCGATCAATCTGAGTGGGTTGGATACGACTTCTTTACGAAGCTTCGCATGCGCATTTAAAATTCCTGTGTATTATATCTTATAGAAGACTTGAGTCGCAGGGAAAAACGCGATCCCAGATTTCCTATTGCTCCTTAATTGTGTTTTTAAAGGCTGGAAGCGGCTTTGAATTACTTTGACGCAATGAAATTGAGTATAGTTCAAATTCATCGGGTGTAAAGTTCTGTTGTTTTTATCGGTTTATTTGCCCTCGCGCCGAGTTGCGTGCCTTGCGATTGCAAATCTTGGGATACTGGACAAAATTCCACTAAACAAAGGCCTTTTTTTAATGGAATTGCGATTTGGTTTGAAAAGTGAACTAAATTATTAATTTCACGTCCACCATCGATCTTCTTGAAATTGAGTTTGATATCGGTTTTGAAGCACTAGCAAAAAGGAAAATTATGTTTGAGCAAAGTCGGAATTTGAAGCTGTTTGGATTGATGGCATCAATCGTGTTGAGTTGCGCAGCACATGCGGCAGAAAAGACAGAAGCGAGTGTCAGTTTTAGCAAAAGAGAGTTAGCGACTGCGGCTTGGATTCGTGACCATGCAAGCAAGGAAAATCAAAGTTATCGCATTTTGGAATCCTTGACCACCGAAGTCGGGTCGCGAATGGCTGGAACGCCAGGCGACGCGCGTGCGGTGGCTTGGGCTGAAGCTAAGTTTAAAGAATTAGGCTTCGATAAAGTTTGGAAAGAAGCGGTGCGTTTTCCGAGTTGGCAGCGGGGTGTGGAAAGTGCGGAAATCCTTGCGCCGTTTTCTCAAAAATTGGCCGTAACGGCCTTGGGCAATAGCATTTCTACGCCCGAAGCTGGCATTGAAGCTGAGATCATTCGCTTTGCTACTTTGAACGAGCTGATCGCAGCACCTGTTGAAAGCGTGCGCGGCAAAATCGTTTTCATCGACCATAAAATGAAAAGTGCCAACGACTACGGTCAAGTGCGGCAGGGGCGGGCGAGTGGCGCGGTGGAAGCTGCACGCAAAGGGGCTTTGGCGATCATTATCCGCTCTGTTGGCACCGACAGTCATCGTTTGCCACATACCGGTGGTATGCATTACGCAGCCGATGTGATGCAGATACCGGCCGCGGCAATGTCGAATGTGGACGCTGATTTGGTGGCGCGTATTTTAATGCGCGGCGGACCCGTTAAAATGGCATTAAAACTGGGCTCACACGCGGGCGAAGTGATGCAATCGTATAACGTGATCGGCGAAATAACAGGTAGCGAACTACCCAATGAGTATGTGTTGATCGGTGGCCATTTGGATTCTTGGGATTTGGGAACAGGTGCGATTGATGATGGTGCTGGTTGCGCGATTACGATGGCAGCGGCTGAGTTCTTGCATAGACATGGATTGCGTCCGCGTCGCAGTGTGCGCGTGATTCTTTATGCAAACGAGGAGCAAGGATTGTTTGGCGGAAGTGCGTATGCCAGCGAACATCAAGCGCAGCTCAAACAAATTCAGGCTGCAGCGGAAGCCGATTCTGGTCAGGGGCCAGTGCTACAGTTAGATAGTTTTGTGGGAGCAAAGGCGCGCAAATTGGTGATGCAGATGCAAAGCGTTTTGGCACCATTAGGGGTAAAAAAAGGAACTAGCGACGCTGATCCTGGGCCAGATATGGGCGTGCTCAAATCGGCGGGTGTGCCGAGTTTTGAATTGGTACTCAAGTCGGATGACTATTTCGATATCCATCACACTGCCGACGATACCTTCGACAAAATTGAACCGGCGCGTATCACGCAAGCGGCGGCCGCATTCGCAGTTTTTGCTTATCTTGCAGCGCAGGCACCGATCTATTTTGGAGAGCAAATGCCTGTGGTGCAGAAATCTCATTAAACCGGTTAGCTACCGCGCCCACCGGAACGTCGTGGGCTGTTGTGCTGGGCTGTTGGACGTTTTCCGGCCGCGCTAGGGCTTGCGCCCTTGCCCTGAGGTTTGCCTGAGCGCCCTCGACTTTGCCCTGGGTTTGGAAAGCTGCGCAATTGTATCGGTTGCGCCTTTGCGTGCGGGTCGGGAATAAAGCCGTCGATGATTTCTTGCGGTATTGGACGCTTGATGAGTTTTTCGATGTCGGCGAGCAGTTTGAATTCGTCAACACAAACCAGTGAAACCGCTTCGCCCGTCGCACCTGCACGGCCAGTACGACCTATGCGATGCACATAGTCTTCGGGAACATTGGGCAAGTCATAGTTGACGACGTGGGGTAATTGGTCGATATCAATGCCGCGGGCTGCGATATCAGTGGCAACCAAGACTGTTAAGCTGCCATCCTTAAATTCAGCAAGTGCTTTGGTGCGGGCTGATTGGCTTTTGTTGCCGTGGATCGCCATGCTATTGATACCATCTTTGATGAGCTGTTCAACCAACTTATTGGCACCGTGTTTGGTCCGGGTAAAAACTAAGACTTGAGACCAGGCTTGGGTCTTGATTAAGTGTGCCAACATCGGATGTTTTTTGTCGCGATCAACGGGGTGCACTTTTTGCGAAATGACTTCAACCGTTGAATTGCGGCGCGCCACTTCTATCATTGCAGGATTATCGAGCAAGCGATCAGCCAATGCTTTAATGTCGTCGGAGAAGGTGGCTGAGAATAATAGATTTTGGCGCTTGGACGGCAGAATCGCCAACACTTTTTTAATGTCGTGAATGAAGCCCATGTCTAGCATGCGATCTGCTTCGTCCAATACTAAAATTTCGACATGACGCAGATCGATCGTGCCTTGTTGATGATGGTCGAGCAGGCGACCCGGTGTGGCGACCAGAATATCCACGCCATTTTTCAAGAGCTTAATTTGTGGATTGATGCCCACACCGCCAAAAATAACGCCGGAATTGAGCGGCGTATGCTTGCCGTAGGTTCTAATGCTTTCTTCCACTTGCGCTGCGAGTTCACGCGTCGGTGTGAGCACCAGAACACGGATGCTGCGGCGATCGGTTTTGTTTTTAGCGAGGTTCGTACTGCGCAGTAAGCGCTCTAGAATCGGGAGGGTAAATCCCGCTGTTTTGCCTGTACCCGTTTGCGCGCCAGCTAATAAATCGCCGCCTTTAATGACTGCGGGAATGGCTTGGGCTTGAATCGGTGTAGGTGTGGTGTAACCGTTCTCCGCTACTGCGCGAACGATGGACTCGGAAAGGCCGAGATCAGAAAAAGTGCTCATACTCATTTCGAAAAAAAGTGGTGCTATGCGTTTTAATTCAGACGCAAAAGGTAATGCAAGTGGTGTCACTTCCGCTCACACGGAAGTGGTCAAATAGGTGAAGCTTAGATGCAGCTCAGGTGAAGCTCAGGCAAAACTGTGTAGTGCGTTGACCATTTGCGAAAAAACTTTGGGCGTACCTGCCAGTACATCGCCCTTGTAAAGATAATCGGATTCACCTTTAAATGTACCGACGATGCCACCGGCTTCAGTAATCAAGAGTGAGCCTGCAGCCAAGTCCCAAGGTGCCAAGCCTTTTTCAAAGAAACCGTCTAAACGACCCATCGCGACATAGGCCAGATCAAGTGCGGCTGAACCAGGGCGGCGTAAGCCTTGGCATTTTTGCGTCATTACTTTGAACATGTCCATGTATTGATCAAGTCCAGATAAATCACGCGAAGGAAAACCTGTTCCGATCAAGGCATCGGCGATTTTGTCACAGCGGGTTACGCGTATCCGTTTGTCGTTCAGAAAGGCGCCCCCCCCTTTTGACGCGGCAAATAATTCATTGCGGGTCGGGTCATATACAACCGCTTGTGTGATCACACCTTTGCTTTGCAGCGCGATAGAAACGCAGTACTGTGGAAAGCCGTGTATGAAATTGGTCGTGCCATCGAGTGGGTCGATAATCCATACGTTTTCATTGTCGTCGTGAAGATTTTTTGATGCACCCGATTCTTCGGCGAGAATGGCGTGATCGGGATAAGCGGAAGTGAGTACCTCAATGATCGCAGCTTCGGCGGCACGGTCAACTTCGGTCACAAAATCGTTGTATTGTTTTTCACTGACCTGAACACGATCTAAATCGAAAGAAGCACGATTGATGATGGTCGAAGCACGACGCGCGGCTTTTATCGCCGTATTGAGCATGGGATGCATAAGGTTTTCCGTTAAAATGGCGCGTTGGCAAGTCTCGAGGCTGTTAAACCGGAATCGAGCTGGCAAGTGCGCGCAAAGATAAAATTAAAGAGCGTTGCAGGCATCTTGAATGCCGCAGAGTGGCGCTATTGTACCTTAGAATCGCCGAAAAATTGCTTTGGACTTTGAATAAGTACTTGAATATTTTGAGATTCTTGTGCTAGCGACCATTTGAGTTATGCCTAAATTAGCGCATTAATTTGAATGCAATATTGTAAAGTAGTTGGTTTGAATAAAAGAGAAAGATGGCATGAATCAAGTTTCGGTTTTTCAGCGTTTGCGTATTATCTTGGTCGAACCGAGTCACCCGGGTAATGTGGGGGCGGTGGCGCGCGCGATGAAAACCATGGGATTTGCGGATTTGCGTTTGGTCAAGCCGCGTTTTTCCGATGTGTTAAGTCAGCCCGAGGCGATTGCTTTTGCGAGTGGTGCGCAGGATGTTTTGTCTGCAGCGCAGATCGTGAACAGTCTGGATGCGGCTTTAGAGGATTGTCATTTTGTCGGCGCAGTGAGTGCGCGTTTGCGTGAATTTTCACCTCCCGTGATCTCGGCTCGCGCTTTCGCCGAACAAACGCAAACGGCGTTGGGGCAAAATTTAGCCTTGGTCTTTGGGAGTGAACGTTATGGCCTGCCCAATGAAGTGGTGGAGCGCGCCCATGCCCTGGTACAGATTCCTGCCAATGAAGCCTATTCCTCGCTCAATTTGGCGCAGGCAGTACAGTTGCTCTGCTATGAATGCAGAGTGGCTGCGCAATCGGATGTGCAGATCAAATCCGATGTTGGTTTCAAAGGTGAGGCAGCGTCCGCTGCGCAATTAGAGGGAATGTACCAACACTTAGAGCAAGCCTTAATTCGTATCGGGTTTCTTGATCCCGACAGCCCGAAAAAGCTAATGCCCAGACTTAGAAGAATGTTGTCCAGAACCCAGCTTGAGACTGAGGAGGTGAATATTTTGCGCGGAATTTCAAAAAAAATTCTCGATAGAGAATCAGCTTAAACTTGCCTTAACTTGCGCTCGCCATCAGTGTAAATGTTGGCGGCGGGAAATCTCGATTTATGTCACAAAATGTAAACGAGGGAAATATACGCCCATAATCTCAGTTACAATCTTGCCCGTTCGTCAGACGACCCACTGGATTTGTTATTTGTGAACAAATTGCTGCTGTTTCGGTTTGACTTAGCGCAAAATCCTTTGCGTTTGCATGCATTGGAAGTAACATTGGTTTGCATGCAGGTTTTGTGCGCTATCGGATTTTTCATTTGTTTCAAAACATTATAAAAAATCGCATTTACTTCTAAATCATTCCCTTTTCGTGTTTTATAACATCTAAGGATAGCCAGATTCTGTTTTCATACGCCCATCGATTTTTAAAGTTAACTGCCGTTCTAGTCTTTGGACTTGGAGTGACGGTCAACTGTCTCGCCTTGGGTTTGGGTGAAATGCATGTCCGCTCCTTTTTGGGCCAAAATTTAGTGGTCTATAGCGACTTGGTCGGTGTCGAAGACGAAAGCCTGGTGTCGGCGTGTATCAAAGCGCGCGTGCTGAGTATGGAAGGTAACTTACTTTCCAGTGTCAATATCACACAGAAGCGTATTCAGGGACGGCGTGTGCTGCAGTTTGCAAGCAAATTGCGGATTCAGGAGCCCGCGGTTCGATTATTAATTGACGTGGCGTGTGACACTCAATTACATCGTGATTTTTCCATCCTACTGGACCCTATCGACAACGCAGCGGAAGTCAGCGCGGATTGGCAGGACGATAAAAATAGTGGAAACATCGTTGAGCTAGCTGCGCCTGCCGCGGCAAATATTGCAAAAGCTAATGCGGTTTCGGATCGTGACGCCATCGCCTTAACTGTTCCAGAAAAAAAACAAAAGAAAAAAGTGAACGCTACTTTGGGTGTAAATGCTGAGCGATTCGATGCGGCGCGTCTGCCCAGTGTCGAGGCTGAATCAAAACTGACCAAGCCAACTGCGAAAAAAAAACAGAATCTAAATAGAGATGTGCTGCGCTTGTCCGAAGATATTGCACCTGTCGTGCAAGAGCATGGTCTGCGCATGAGCGAGATTTTGAGTACTGAAAGTGGTCAGCGTCTCGTCGCCAATATGCAGGAATTAAAAGCGGCTCAAGCGAGAATGGCAGCGCTCCTACGCGACGAACCTGCACATACTGAAAGTGGTGCAAGCATTCAGGAAGCTCAGTCGCCAGCACCACAGCTCAAAACCCAAGACTCGGAAGAAATCACACGCTTGAAAGCGGAGACAGCGCAACTGCGCAAGCAAAGCCTGGCCGATAAAACCATCGTCGAGGACTTGAAAAAGCGCTCTCAGTTTGACTATTGGATCATGGTATTAGCGGTCGTCGCAATTATCGCGGTCGCGCTTATTGCATTCCTCTTGATTTACATTCGGCGCGGTATGCAGCCGCAAGCACAGTCCTGGTGGGAAGGTGAGGAAACTGCAGCGCCGGACGAAGATCTTCTTGAAGACATGATTGATAGTGTGCAGGCAAGCTATGAACTCAATCCCATAGGCGCACCCCGTAGGCGTAAAGCCGATGATGGGCGCGAGCAGGCAGAAACACCACAAAACCCAGATCAGTTCAGTAGTCTGCCGACTTCGGGTGAGGAAGCATCCTCTCAGATGGATGGCGATGGCAGACAGAAATCGCCGACCTTGGAAGAAACCAATAGCAGTATTTTTAATTTTTTCCTGCCACGCTCTAGTGCGGTGAAAGTGGAAGAAATTTCGGATGTGACTCAGGAAGCCGAATTTTGGATTTCTATGAATGACCCTTTGCGTGCCATTGAGATTTTGGCGGCGCAGGAGGATAGCGAACATCCGGACTCACCCGTGCCTTGGTTGTATTTACTGGACCTGTATCGCATGGTAGATGATGGCGTGAAGTACGAACATTTACGCGCTCGATTTGTCGCCTGTTTTAATGCGCGTATTCCAGAGTTCGATGAAGATATGGCGAACTGGCCGAGACAGGATTTAGAGCAATTCGGACACGTCTTAGATCGCATTTGCGTGCTCTGGGGTTCGGCCGAAGCGTGTCATTATTTGTCCAGTCTATTAGTCGACGACCGACATGGAGAGCGCACCGGATTTGATTTGGCAGTTTACCGTGATATCTTGATGTTACTCGGCATTGCCAAAGAATTGGATCGTCAGCGTCTAAGTAGTGATGGCATCAATTTAAATGCTGCTCCCAATTATCATCCAGAGCCCAAAGAGAAGGAAACAATCGCGATGCTAGATCCATTGGCAGATGCGACGTTTAGCAGCCTTGAGGTCGATGTGATTGATTTCACACAATCTCGGCCACGCGCCTAATTGACGATCTCGCTTTAGATGCGGGAGAGTGGCACTATCGTCGTGGCATGTTGTGCCAGCAAATCTAAAAATTGCGCTGACTTAAAAAATTCAAATTCGATCAGCCGTTGTTGACTAATGCTATCGTTCGCATCGTGCAAGCTGGCTGGGTGACACATGACGAGCGCGCCGTGTTTGACCTGGCTTAACCAAGTTGCGAAGTAGGCGGCATAGTTTGGGGAGGCTAGGTCATATACACCGGCAAAGCCTCGGTTTGTTTTGCGAGCGCTTTGTTTTACGAGGTTTTTAAAGTGGTAGCCACCTAAGAGATTAAGAACCAGAGGCTTACCTAAGCACATTTGTTGTGCTGAAACCGTATTGCGTACCCACATTCTTGAATTGGGATAACGCTGCTCCAGCGTTTCGAGAATCACATCGCGAATCTGGGGCAGTTGGTGAATGTGTTGATGACCATCGATGAAATCGGGTGCGCGTTGTAAGCTGTGTTCGAATAGATCAAGTTGTTGTTGCAAAGCGCAGCGTATTTTTTCTGGCTCTAAGATGTTGAAGTAGGCGCGTGAAATCGTATTGAGCAGTGATGCGCCACGCTGCTCACCAAAATCTTGCGTGAGATTAAAATGTAAGCCGATGTCAGCATGCTCGATGAAAGGACATAACTGTTGAGAAGCGCTGCGCCAGCGCGGCGCATTGCTCATGCAACTAATGGCACTAACACGTCCTAGTGCAAGTAATTCGTAACAAGCTTGATCTATGCCTTCGTGTAAGGCAAAGTCGTCGATGCAGAGCGCGATCTGTTTGGTTTGCGCTGGCATCGATTTCATGCTTGTGCCTTAAAAGCCCAGCGCCGACTGAGTAAATAGGTCGATGCTGCGACCACGCCGACCGCGATAAAAAGTGCAAGCGGGTAGCTTAAATGCAGATATTTCATGAGCACGAAAAATAAGCATTCGTTGAGCACAAAGCCCGCACAGGCAGTTAAAAAAAATCGCAGGAAAGAGCGCCTATGCTGAAAATTTTCGGCGCGCGTTTGATCGCCAAATGTCCAAAATCGATGGCCATAATAGCTGACCCAAAAAGCGATTAAAAAGCCAAGGACGTTGGCCATCAGCGGCATCAGTAGATGGGTTTCGACTATCAGTATGACACTTAAAAAATGCACAGCCGCTGCGACAGCCCCGACGGAAGCAAATCGCAGTATCCGCAACAATTCCAGCAACTTCATGCAATATCCTCAGAGAGTGGTGCCTCACTATGCTTGCTCAATCGTTTGTTGATTTTGCCGTGGTCAATGTCATCGGCGACGAGATAAATTGGGCGACGTTTGACTTCTTCATAAATGCGACCGATGTATTCGCCAAGTACGCCAATAGAAATGAGTTGCACGCCAGAGAAGAACATCAAACCAACCGTGATCGTGGTCCAGCCAGGCACAGTATTGCCATTGATGAGTGTGTCGAAGGCAACGTAAATCGCATAGAGTATCGATAGAAATGCAATCACACTCCCGAGCGCACTCCAGACCTTGAGTGGTAGCGTGGTGAAGGCGGTGATGCCGGTTAAGGCTAATTTGCGCAAACTTTTGAGGTTAAAACTGGACTGACCGGTCGCCCTTTCTTTGGGCATGAAATGTAATGCGATACTTTTAAAACCGACCCAGGCGTAGATACCCTTCATAAAGCGATTGCGTTCGGGTAGTTGCCGTAAGGCTTCCACGACTTTGCGGTCGAGCAGTCGAAAATCGCCCGCATTACGTGGAATTTTGATGGTCGAATCATATTCCATTAAACCGTAAAAAACCTGGGTTCCCAAGCGCTTGAGCAAGCTTTCGTTGGCACGATCAGCGATTACGCCAAATACCATGTCGTAACCATCGCGCCATAAGTTGACCATCTCGGGAATGAGTTCAAGCGGATGCTGGTAGTCGCCATCGATCAGAATGACGAAATCACCTTTTGCATGATCAATACCGGCGGACAAAGCCGCTTCCTTGCCAAAATTGCGCGATAAGCCAAGGTAGCGCACGCCGCATTCGGCGGCGACCGACTGCACCATTTGCCGAGTGTTATCCCGGCTACCATCGTTGACGACGATAATTTCGAAGTTGCTACAGATTTGCTCCAGTGTTGCCTTTAAGTCGTGCAAAAAAGGGGCGATGTGCTCCGCTTCGTTATAGGCCGGAACAACGCAGGAGATACTGGTGCTTGCGACACGAGGGGAGAGTGCGTTGGTCATCAGGTCTGGATTCATGTCGTGGTAAGGGCGTGGATGCGAGGCAATAGGCTTTTGCGTAATCGCTCCAAACTTTGTCTCTGTAGTTTGTGAGGTGGATTTGCTGCATGATTGCCCATCGTGAAATGAGGCAATTCGATTAAAATGCGATTTTACAGAAAACAAAACTGTTATAGGGTGAATAAATTTTGAAAAATTCCTTTTATATGGAAAAAATGCCGTCTCACGCACTCAAAATCTTGGTTTTTGTCGTATTTTTTCATGCCTTTGTTTGGATGGTGTTCCCAATGCTGGGGCATCATACCCCGCCTTTAGATGTGGTGGAAATGTACACTTGGTCGCTTCATCCACAATGGGGTTACTTCAAACATCCGCCTCTGCCAGCTTGGTTTATCGCCGCGAGTGTTTGGCTCTTTGGGCAAAATAGTTTCGCCCTGTTTTTTCCTGCGGTTTTGTCGGTGCTGGTGTCGGTCTTAGTGGTTTGGCCGATCGCACGCAAAGTACTCGGTGTGCAACGTGCCGTGATCGCGAGCGGATTGCAATTGACGCTCTTGTTTTGCAATTTATATTCGCCTGATTTTAATCATAATGTGGTGCAAATGCCGGTTTGGGCTTTGACGATCGCTTGTTTTTATTGGGCGGTATCGACTTCTAAATTGGCTTGGTGGATGGCTTTTGGCGCGAGTCTGGCATTGACCACTTTGGCAAAATACAGCGCCGCTTTTTTGCCTGTGGCTTGCGTATTTTTTCTGGTTTTTAATGCACAAGCGCGACGTAGCTTGAGTTTTATTTCTGTGTTTGCGGCCGCCCTGAGTTTTTTCTTGGTTTTAATGCCGCATTTGATTTGGTTGGTGGAAAGCGATTTTCAGCCATTTCGCTTTATGCAAAAACGTTTTTCCGTTTTAACGGGGCATGCGAGTTGGGGGCAGGCTTTACTTGCCTATGTGGGTTTGCAGATTGCGGTTCATTTGATTGCCTTATTAACCCTAGCCATTTTGCGTTTTCGTTTTAATGAGCGAGATCAGATGGTGGAGGCAGGTTCGCCTTGGTTTGTGAACGACTTCGACCGGAAATTCATCTGGATTTTGGGCATGGGTCCCTTTTTCATTACTGTCCTATTGGCTTTTGCCGGCAAACATTTACACCCTATGTGGGCCAGCGCAATGTTTCCTTTGAGCGGTATCTTGGTGACGATGTTGTTGGGTGGGGCTGCGCGGGTTTTGTGGTCACGTAAAGCGCTCATCACGTGGTGTTTCGTGAGCGTTTTTCTGGGTGCAATGTATGCCGCTAAAAACACCGAGCAGTGGCATGAGCTGACGCATAAATATGCAAGAGCGAGTTATCCCGGTCCCGAGTTGGCCAAGCTGGTGGACGCAAAATGGAGGGAAGCCGTTCCCGATCAGCCGCTATCGTATCTTGCCGGAAGTGCTTGGGAAATTGGGGTAGTGAGTTTGGACAGCGTGTATCACCCCGATGTTTTGATTGAGGGCGATTACAGTACATCGCCTTGGATAGACCGACAAAAAATGCAGGCTTGCGGGGCGATGTTGTTGTGGTCGGACGAGGGTGATGTGGCTGACCATATCTACGAAAATTGGCCGCAAGCGCGGCAATATCAGACGCTGACTGTGTTAGCTTCGCGAGCGAATACCTTTGGCCCAGTCAGTCTTCATTATTTGATTTTGCCACCGACAGCCACTTGTCGAAAATGAGATTGAATTTGAGCGGCCGCGGAACTGGGGAATTGGGGGAAGTGCGGAGAAACAAGGGAAGTGATATCTTGTATATTTTTTTGTATTCCTCATGGGTTTCTCTGTGCCTTGTAAAGACATGTCTTTACCTCCGTGTTGAGCGCTTGAGAGGTGTTCCGCTTTGATGGGGCTGCATGCCCACATCCTACAATCTCGCTAAGCTGGAGCGAAAGCCGACATCAAGGTATAATTCTGTTTTTCGTTTCAACCTGCGACGTGCTTTCATTTAGACCTGTTTTTTGCTGTGCTTTAGATCGTCTTTCGCGCATGCTTTGTCAAAATCAGTCCGTCGCCTCAACTACTCTCTCGCCATGTTGATATTGCCAGGCTCTAACGCCCTGTCTGCCTTCCGAACTCACGGTTTATTATCTCGCTTGCAAGCGGTCGATGCTCAGATTATTGGCATTACGGCTCGTTTCGTGCATTTTGTCGATACCAGTGCTACCTTGAGTAGCGCCGATCTTGAACGCTTACAAGCCCTATTGACTTACGGCGATGCTTTTCAGGCGAGTGAGCAGGGTGATGGTTTTGTCGTGATTCCACGATTTGGGACGATCTCTCCTTGGGCTTCAAAAGCGACGGATATCGCACACAATTGCGGTATGACGCAGATTAAGCGACTCGAACGCGGGGTTCAATATTTTGTCCAAGTGAAGACAGGGCTATTGGGCGGCGCAAAAAGTCTTGCCGCGGAATCTAGGCAAGCGGTGGCGGCTCTATTGCATGACCGGATGACCGAAATGGTACTGGAAGATGCGCAAGCGGCTTCAAATTTGTTCAATGAACTCGAAGCGAAACCACTGGCTTACGTCGATGTTTTAGTGGGCGGGAAGCGGGCGCTGCTTGAGGCGAATTCTAGTCTCGGTCTGGCTTTGTCGGAAGACGAAGTCGATTATTTGGTCGACGCATTTACCGTCGCAAAACGTAATCCGACGGATGTCGAACTCATGATGTTCGCACAGGCCAATAGTGAGCACTGCCGACACAAGATTTTCAACGCCGATTGGACGATTGATGGCGAGAAAAAAGACATGTCTTTATTTGGCATGATCAAAAATACCCACCTGCTCCAACCCAAAGGTACCATCGTTGCGTACAGTGATAATTCCTCGATTATGGAGGGCGCAACCGTTTCCCGTTTCTATCCGAATGGAGCAGTCAAGGGTAATGAATACCAAGCGACGACTGAACTTACGCATACCTTAATGAAGGTGGAAACCCATAATCACCCAACGGCGATTTCGCCTTTTCCAGGTGCGTCAACAGGCGCGGGTGGCGAGATTCGCGATGAAGGTGCAACTGGTCGCGGTGCCAAGCCCAAAGCGGGTCTGACGGGCTTTACGGTATCGAATTTAAATTTACCTCATCATGTTCAAGCATGGGAAAACGCACACGATGTATTGACTGTGTCCACTGGGGCAAACGCGCAATACGGGAAGCCTGATCGTATTGCTTCGCCTTTGCAGATCATGATCGATGGCCCGATTGGTGGCGCTGCGTTTAATAATGAATTTGGTCGCCCGGTATTAGGGGGCTATTTCCGCACTTACGAGCAAAACGTCGGTGGTACGGTTTATGGCTATCACAAACCGATTATGATCGCGGGCGGTATCGGAAATATCTCAGACAAACACACCAAGAAAAACGATTTACCGGTCGGTAGTTTGCTAATACAACTCGGTGGTCCCGGCATGCGTATCGGCATGGGCGGCAGTGCTGCATCCTCGATGGCCACTGGCACCAATACCGCAGATTTGGATTTTGATTCGGTACAACGCGGCAATCCCGAAATGGAACGCCGCGCACAAGAAGTGATTAACGCGTGTTGGCAAATGGGTGACGACAATCTTATTTTGTCGATTCATGATGTGGGAGCGGGTGGTTTGTCGAACGCCTTTCCTGAAATTACCAATGATGCCAAGCGTGGCGCGATTTTTGATCTGCGTAAAGTGCCTTTGGAAGAAAGCGGCATGGCACCGAAAGAAATTTGGAGTAATGAATCGCAAGAACGTTATGTGCTTGCGATTGCGCCGGAAAGTCTGGCGCAGTTTCAATCTTTCTGTGAGCGTGAACGTTGCTTATTTGCGGTCGTAGGAACGGCGACTGAAGAACGTCAGCTCAAAGTCATCGATCCACTCAATGAGAATTCCCCTGTTGACATGCCGATGAATGTTTTACTCGGCAAACCGCCTAAAATGCATCGCGATGTCGTGCATGTGAAGCGCGAATTTCCAGCCATCGATTTGACGGGCATGGACTTGAATGAAGTGGCCGAGCGCGTGCTGAGCTTACCGACCGTGGGTGACAAATCTTTTCTGATTACGATTGGTGATCGTACGGTCGGCGCGATGTCGGTGCGTGATCAAATGGTCGGCCCGTGGCAAGTACCGGTCGCTGATTGCGCCGTGACCGCCATGAGTTTAGAGGGGCATTTGGGCGAAGCGATGTCTATGGGCGAACGCACGCCTTTGGCGGTGCTTGATGCCGCGGCCTCGGGCCGTATGGCCGTTGGTGAAGCCATTACCAATATCGCCGCTGCACCGATTGTCGATATAAGTGCGATTAAACTTTCGGCCAACTGGATGGCAGCTTGCGGTCAACCCGGTCAAGATGCCGCTTTGTTTGACACCGTGAAAGCGGTTGGCATGGAACTTTGTCCCGCCTTGGGAATTAGTATTCCGGTCGGTAAAGATTCACTGTCGATGCGCACGACTTGGAAAGACCAAGGGCAAGATAAATCAGTGACATCCCCTGTGTCCTTGATCATTTCTGCCTTCGCTCCGGTCTACGATATTCGCAAATCTTTAACGCCCCAAATCAAGCTCGATGCGGGGGATACCAGTTTAATTTTGATCGATTTAGGACGCGGCAAAAATCGTTTAGGCGCATCGTGTTTCGCGCAAGTGATGCAAAAAATAGGCGATCAAACGCCCGACGTCGATAGTGCAGAAGACCTGAAGGCATTTTTTGCGGCGATACAAACGCTCAATAAAGATGGGCAAATCTTGGCCTACCATGATCGCTCTGATGGCGGCCTGTACGCCAGCTTGTGTGAAATGGCATTTGCGGGGCGCAGTGGCCTGGCGATCAATCTCGATATGTTGACGATGGATAGCGAGCATGCGGCCGATCAAGGCGACGCAAAAAACTGGGCCGGACAAATTGAAGCGCGCCGTAATGATCAAACTTTACGTGCCTTGTTTAGCGAAGAGTTGGGTGCACTCATTCAAGTTCGCACTGAACAACGCTCTGCCGTGATGGATGTTTTGCGCGCGCACAATTTGGGTGCATGTAGTCATGAAATTGGTAAGCCCAATGTCAGTGGTGTGATTTCTTTCACCCGTGATGCGCAAGAAATTTACCGTCAGTCGCGTAGCGCCTTGCATCAAATTTGGAGTAAAACCAGTTGGCAAATCGCCCGTATGCGCGACAATCCAGCGTGTGCCGATGCAGAATATGCGCGTTTGGCCGATGCGACTGATCCGGGTATGCAACCCAAAGTTACATTTGATACGCAGCTCGATATCGCCGCGCCGTATATCGCGACCGGTGCACGTCCTAGGGTCGCGATCTTGCGTGAGCAAGGTGTGAACTCGCACATCGAGACCGCCTATGTGATGCACAAATCTGGCTTTACGGCAGTCGATGTACACATGAGTGATTTGATCGCAGGTCGCGCCAACTTGGCGGACTTTAAAGGCTTGATTGCAGTCGGTGGTTTCTCTTATGGCGACGTATTGGGGGCGGGTGAGGGTTGGGCGAAAACGATTTTGTTTAACGCCATGATGTCAGAACAATTCGCCCAGTTTTTTCAACGTGAAGATAGCTTTGGTATGGGTATCTGCAACGGCTGTCAAATGATGAGTAATCTCAAATCTATCATACCAGGTGCCCAGGCTTGGCCGAAATTCACCAAGAATAAATCGGAACAGTTCGAAGGCCGTTTTTCGATGGTCGAAGTCTTGGAATCAAAATCTATTTTCTTCCAAGGTATGGCTGGCACGCAAACGCCGATTGCAGTGGCGCATGGCGAAGGTTACGCAGATTTCTCCACCACAGGCGATATCAATGCGGCTAATGTAGCGATGCGTTTTGTCGATCATCACGGCGCTGCAACGGAAAATTATCCTTACAATCCAAACGGCTCACCACGCGGCATTACTTCCGTGACCAACGAGGATGGCCGCTTCACAGTGATGATGCCGCATGCCGAGCGCGTATTCCGCAGCGTCTTGCATTCATGGGCGCCCGAATCTTGGGGCGAAGACTCACCGTGGATGCGCATGTTTAGAAACGCAAGGCATTGGGTTGGCTAAACGCTTGCAATCTATCTTTGGATGAAAACGCGTGTCGTAGTACGTAAAAAAAGCGCTGATTTTCCAGCGCTTTTTTTTAGCCTTGCACTAGTGCTTAGAACGAACTTGAAATGCGCAAACGGACGCTATTTTTTACGTCGCCGCTGAAGTTCTTCACAAACTGCAGACCCCAATCCACGCTGCCATAGTTAAAACCGACACCTGCCAAAGCATATGGACCACCCCGTAATTTGATGCTCTCAGAGTGACAATTTGAGCAATCGTCGATGGTTCGATTAGCGCTAATCATCGCGTTGTAGCCAGCGTGCGCGATGAGATGAAATTTATTGTCGTCGCCCAAGTGAATTTTCGGACCATATTCAACAAAAAAAGAGCCGCCTGACGCGCTCGATTCCTTCACCCCTTTGGTGGTATTTTGTGTGAAGCCAGCGTTGTCGTTATAAAGGTAGATGTTTAAGCCAGTGACCACCGACATACTATTGTCATTCATGCGACGCTCACCTGCCATGCCAAGCACGGTCGCGGTGTCATGCAGGCCTATCCGTTTCGCAACCACAGGATCGAGCTTAGCTTGTTCAATATGAAAAGAAAATCCCCAGTTACTAGCCTCAGTAACAGGCATTGCTTTGCTTTCTTGCGCAGAAACGCTACTTGTAGCAATCAGCAATCCCGATAAGCCCAATACCCCCAGCAATCCCATCTTCATCAACGTCTTGTGGCACTTCATGTTTTAACTCCTATTTTTAAAAGAACATGAATTATAAATTAAACACGCGTGCATAGCATTAAGTTTTCGTTCAATTTATTTTTAAAGATGACTATAAGTAAGAAAACGTAGAACGATGATTGATTTGCGAACAGATTTATTTATATTTTGACTTTTTTACTTTTCGAAATTAGAATTTAGATGCATTTGTTTTTTAGTTTAGACAGAAACACTCTTTGGGAATGACTTAATTAGGACTTTGGTTGAAATAAA
>JAHFQV010000135.1 GCA_023259175.1 Oxalobacteraceae bacterium
CAACTTCGGTGGCGGCGGCACAGTCTTATCCTGCGCCAAAAGAATAGCAGGCGTTGCCAGCATAAACAGTGGGCTAATGAGCAACAAGAGGCGCAGGGATTTTTTCATGATTTGAATTTTTTGTTGAGTGGGATAGGTCGCATTGTAACAAAATACCAGAACGAAACGCTGCAAACCCAAGCTACAACAAAGCATAGTCATAAAATGTGGAAGCGGATTGATTTAGCGCAGAGTTAGTACATCGCATGCTTCGCTAGATCAATCAGCTCAATTCCAAACCTACACGAGAATATCTGTCGAAGAAATCCCGACAAGTCTTAACGCTGCAGACATATCGTTAGCGGTGACAGCATGGGCGATCTCTACACCGTATTCATACGCGTTCGAATTAAAGGTAATTCCCCAATCCACCGCAACTTTCAGGCCTACCAGGTATTTGTTCTCAAGTAGATCAGCAACCACGCCATAGGTCGCATCGCCTTTAAAACTGTGCGCCGCTGCGAGAATATCTTTCGCCAGCGAACCTCGAGACGACTCGCCAGTTGCCAACTTATTTCTCCAATAATTTAATCCATCTGTATCAGCACCATTCGCACGACCGAGCACATTTTTGTAGAACTTATTTATAAAATCGTCGTTAGTCATTGTGGATGTAAAACCAGACCGACTAGAAAATTGATCTGACGAACCAATTTTATAAAAAGTCTCGGAGATTTGATCAATGCTTTGCCCTGCTTTTAGTTGATCAAGCCAATAAGCCATCCCATCGCCATCGGGGATGCGATTAAAGAACGCAATATAAAGTTCGATGAGCTGCTTAACCCCAGCGGCGGGCAACAATGCGGCCTTGTCCTTCGTAGTTAGATTGACCGTTATATCTGAAAAATGTAAGCGCTCAATATCGATCACAATATCCGTGGCTTCGTAGCCTAATTTATCTTTTACAGAATGCCCGCCAGAAAATTTTCCGATCACGTAATCGGACAACTTGCGAGAATAATTGGCCGTATCAATTCCTTCCCCACCATTCAAATAGTCATATCCGCCGCCGCCAAAAAACACGTCATCTCCACCATATCCAAACAAGGTATCATCCATCAAGCCGCCCTTAAGGACATTGGCTGCATCATCACCGCGAATCGTAATGCCGTTCACGCTGCCATGGGGGTCGATAAAATCGACAATATTAGAGGCATCCAATTTTGAGGCTTCAAGATTTTTCAAAGTCAAGATCGTCCACGCAGCCGTTTCTCCGAGCTTCCCATCGTAATCAAATTGTAAAACTGTGTCGTTACCACGTTGAATTAAATTGAAGTGCCCGTCAGAAAAAGGGTTGGTGATGGGAGACTGAAAAGCATTTGAGTAGTTTAAGAATTGAGCCAAATCAATTACGTCGCCGTTCGGGCCGGCTTGAAAATCGAGTACAGTCAAGTTTGAATCAACTGTGGATCGAGAAAGCACGAATTTATCCTGCCCTTCGCCGCCTGTCAGGACTATTTTTTGATTTGTTTCAACTCCGGCAAACACTGAAAATGTATCGTTTCCCGAACCCCCATTGAGAACCACTTCGCCACTTGAGGTGTCTTTTTTACTGAGAACACTCACAGTAAAACTATCGTCACCATCGCCGCCATTAAATTTACCCGAAGACACATACAACTCAAAGCGATCATTTCCTTCATTTCCCTCGGCATTATTTTGCCCGTCGCCGCTGATATAAATTTTGTCGTCGCCAGCACCACCGTAAATCTCGTTACTGCCACTATTATCACTTAGGACATCATTACCATCACCACCGATGATAAGGTCGTTACCTTTCCCACCTGTAATCGCATCCGCGCCTGCGCCGCCGTCAATTTTGTCGTCACCGCTTCCGCCATCAATTTCATCGTCGCCGCCAAGTCCATTGATCACGTCATCTAAGTAGCCTCCTTGCAGCCTATCGCGCGCTTCACTTCCCTGTACCAAAATACCGTGACTAGATCCGTCGGGCGAAAAGCCGCCTCTGAAATTTTCGGCAGTAAGTGAGGCTTTATTGGTTCCCTTCAAAAAAACAAGGTCTTCAAATTGCTTGCTACCAGAAGCGCCGTCACTATCAAGCTGAATTTCAACGCCATCAGCGCGATCTACCGTACGAAATAAGCCTAGTGCGCCAAACGGATTGCCCTCGCTAAATTGGGACGGCAAAAAACTGACGAGATCAAGGACATCACCACCGAAACCCATCGCGAAATCGAGTATCGTTACTTTTGCAATGCCGAAGGTCGCTGCAAATCGATAAGTGTCACGCCCTGGACCACCCGTAGCAAACAGTTCTGTTGCACGATTTTCTGCCAAACGAATCGTAAAATAGTCATCACCTTCGCCGCCATCCACAATTACTTTGTTCGCCGAACCACTATCGTAGCTAGAACTCCAAACTGAAAAAGTATCGTTTCCAGAGCCGCCAATCAAGGTATCATTTCCGTTTCCAGCGGACAGTTTGTCATTACCTTCACCACCATCGAGACGGTTCCTACCTATTCCAGACGTGTCCAAAGTGTCGTTGCCGACCCCACCTTTTAGATCGTTGTTACCCGCGTTATCGCGCTCCGACAAGATATCATCCCCGGTGCCGCCATCGAGCTGATCATTACCTTCCTCGCCGCCGAGCCAATCATTTCCCGCACCCCCCTCAAGAATGTCGTCGCCAATGCCCCCGGAGATATAGTCATCGCCACCATTGCCGCGCAAGGTATCATTTAGAAATGTGCCGGAAATAGTATCTTTGGCCTCACTACCCTCAATCACCCGACCCTCTGGCCCTCCGTTCGGGCTCATGTTCTGACTAAAATTCGCCGCACTCATGGTGGCGCTGTTTACGCCAGTCAATACGATAATCGGTTTGAAGCTATTGCTTGCATTGGCAGCGCCATCGCTATCGTATTCCAAAACAGTGTCGTTACCCTGTTGCACCAACCTAAAAATGCCGAGCTTTCCAAACGGATTTTCACTCACAGTAGGGTAAATCAGCATCGGCATAAGATCGATCACGTCGCCGCCTGCGCCTGCCGCAAAATCAGCGATTGTTAAGAGACCATTTCCATAGCGCGCATTGACTCGATAGGTATCTTGGCCGGCTCCACCGCTGGCAAATACTTTAATAGGCGTAAAATCAAAGGAAAACCCAATGACATCATCGCCACTTCCTGCATCTACGTTGATGGTATGTGGAGAATAACTCTCTCCATTTCTGATATTGATGGTGTCCTTACCGTCACCACCAATGACCGTATCGTTGCCCGAACCCAGATCAAACGTATCGTCACCCTCTCCACCATCGAGCAAATTTTTCCCGGTCCCGAGGCTCGTTAAATAATCATCTCCAGCACCACCTCTCAGGGTATTATTGCCCTCTTTATCAGAGATGTAATCATTGCCCGCTCCACCGTCCAAGGTATCATCGCCAGCGCCTCCATCAAGTCTATCGACACCCTCGCCACCATCAAGCGTATCGTTACCTTGGTCACCTTTTAGGATATCGTTTCCTTTGCGTCCAAAAAGTTGGTCGTCACCGAATCCACCTTCCAACAAATCTCCGGTCCCTAACTTAGTTTCATCGCCGCCATCCAAAATATCATTGCCCCCACCACCCAGCAAATGATCCGCGCCATCGCCACCATTCAAGACATCGTTCAAAGCGCCGCCTACTAATTCGTCGTCACCCGAGGTGCCATTCAATGTGACTCCGACTGATCCACCGCGAGGATCCCAACCACCCAAGAAATTAAGTGTGGTGAGATCATTTAGGTGGATGTTTTGCAATGTCAAAACTACGTGCATTGCGTCGCTAGTACCGGCTAGACCATCACGATCCAAAGATAGGACAACATCACTTCCCACCTGCTCTATTTTTAAAAAGCTGGAGGCTCCAAATGGGTTGCCATTGGTATCCAAGGGTAATGCGGGATGCAAATCAATACGATCACCTTGCACGCTAGAAAAATCCGTGATGATAATTTCTTGACCCATGTAAGGGGTCTGGAAGAGATACGAATCACTACCCGTGCCGCCACTTAATTTAACAGTCCCTAGTGACAAATTCGAGAACTGCAAAATAAAAGTATCGTCCCCATCGTCACCCGATGCGGTCACCACACTTCCGGAACTCGGATAATTGCGATCGATGGTAATTTGATCGTTACCAGCTCCACCTGAAATACTATCAGCGCCTCGTCCTCCAATGACTTTATCGTCGCCGTCACCACCTTCAAGTACGCTACCATCTTGCGAATAGCTGGTCAGCTCGTCATTCCCTGCGCCGCCACGCAAAATGTTTTTTCCATCCCTATCGTCCAATTTGTCATTCCCTGATCCGCCTTCTAAGGTATCGTTGCCTTTGCCGCCCGAGAGGTAATCGTTACCCGCCCCGCCTTGCAAAAGATCATTGCCCTCACCGCCGTCTAAACTATCATTGCCATCTTGCGGTGATTCGTCTCCGCCAATCAGTATGTCGTCACCTGCATTGCCATACAAAATATCGGCGCCGCCTTGCCCATAAAGCGTATCGTTAAGTGAATAGCCCGCCAAGCTATCATTGCCTGCAGTTCCTGTCAGGGTCAAACCAACGGGCCCTCCTTTGGGGTCAAATCCGCCAATGAAATTGGCTGCGGTGATTTTTTCGGGCGCGAGATTTAAGAATCGAACGAGATCATAAAAACCGGTTGTATTTCCGTCGGCGACGCGAATCTGCAGCAAAGTATCAGAACCATCCTTGACTAGACGAAGTAAATTTGAATTGACATCCACGCCGGAAAATGGATTCCCAGTGTGTGTAAAGTCGTTTGAAAGGACTTTGTCCAAGTCAATAAGATCGCCACCAAGGCCACCCACAAAATCGGTTATCGTCAACTTCGACGTAGTACGCGACCAGCCAGTATCGAGCTCATAGGTATCAATACCTGAACCACCGGTGATGAGGACTGATTGAACCGAGTCTCTGAAAAATCGAACATGAAATTTATCATCTCCAGCTCCACCATCCAGATTTGAAACACGCGCAGATTGGTGTGGATAAACGCTAACCTCGAAAGCGTCGTTGCCATCACCACCTTTCGCGTCATCATTAGCGGTAATGCGAAAAACGTCATTGCCCGCGCCGGCATCAATCACATTATAGGAGTTGGTTCCAGTTACAAAACTATCGTTACCATCGCCCCCACGAAGAGTATTATGTCCCGAGAGATCTTCGATGCTATCATTGCCGATACCGCCATCGACAACATCATCACCATCGCCACCAATTAATGTATCGTTCCCAGCATCACCAAAAATTTGATCGTTTCCTTCATCCCCCTCAATATAATCTCCACCATCATTTCCATGAATGAGGTCATTACCGCTGCCACCGTGAATACCATCCCCACGCCCAGAGTCATTTTCATTACCGCCATTAATGACATCATCGCCACCGAGTCCAAACAAAGAATCCGCGCCGCCACCCCCATTAATCACATCAGACAAATCACTCCCATACAAAGTGTCATCACCATTGGTGCCAGTCAAGCTCACGGCGACCGGGCTAAACTCGGTATAAAACGAATTAGTATTTGCTTGGTAGGATGAAGGGACTCCGCTGAGGCTCTTTACAAAACCGGGCAGAATAGAAATCGAATAAGAAGTACCATATTCAAGATTAACAGCCGGATCAAAGGTCACCGTGTTTCCGACAATCTTGATGAGGGAACTGTTGATACTTTCCTGAAAAACGATACGACCAGCCGCATCGAGAATACTAATGCTACCGCTCCCAGCCACAATGACTTCACTGTATGTCAGCACTATATTAGACGAGACGGAAACGCGATTACCGTAAGAGTTTGGTGTAGTAGAAACAAGGTAAGGGACGGTTCCGATGCTTGAAGTGCTTGAATAAAGTTTCATGGGTGCGCTATCGAGGGATTAAGATTGTCAATAGTGAAATTATTGCACATCTTAGTTATCTCTGCAACAAGCACCTAGCGCATAGAACTTGCACTACAAATACAACATCCGCTGCCTTTCCTCGTCCGAAGGTTCGATATCATGCGCTTCGTAAAAGGCGAAGATCGCGTCGACAATGTTGGCCGGTTCATCGATCACTTGTATGAGATTGAGGTCTTTGTGTTCGATCAGATTGGTGTCGGCCATTTGCGCTGTGATCCATGCCAAAAATCCGGCCCAAAAATTGGTGCCGACTAGTATCACCGGTATGCGGCGGGTTTTACCGGTTTGCATTAAGGTCAGCACTTCCATTAGTTCGTCCATGGTGCCAAAGCCGCCGGGGAAGATCACGTAGGCGTCGGCGTACTTGACGAAGGAAACTTTGCGTGCAAAAAAGTGGCGGAAATTGAGGGAAATATTTTGCCAGGGGTTGGTTTTTTGCTCGTGTGGCAATTCGATATTCAGGCCAACCGAGGCCGATACGCCATCAAACGCGCCCTTGTTGGCGGCCTCCATAATACCTGGCCCGCCGCCCGAAATCACCGCGAAACCCTCATCCGATAAGCGCTTGGCGACATCCACGCAATCCAAATAATACGGGTTCTCCGGCTGCATGCGCGCCGAACCAAAGATGGTGACGGCTGGGCCAATTGCCGAGAGGCGTTCGGTAGATTCGATAAATTCTGCCATAATCGTGAACATATGCCATGATTCACGCGCTTTGAGGGCGGTTGCCTTCTCTTTATCCACAATCTGGCGCAATTTCAAAATTCTTTTTCCGCTGTCATTCATACCGGTTTCCTTATGCAAAAAACTCTCTTACTCGTTGATGGCTCTAGCTATTTATATCGTGCTTTCCATGCCCTACCCGATCTACGCAATATGCGTGGCGAGCCGACGGGTGCCATCCACGGCATGGTCAATATGATGCGCCGCCTGCGCCAAGATTATCCTGCAGCTTACATGGCTTGTGTGTTCGATGCCAAGGGCAAGACTTTCCGCGACGATCTGTATCCAGAATATAAGGCACAGCGCGCCCCAATGCCAGATGATTTGCGTTTGCAAATTGCGCCGATACACGAAGCAGTAGCCGCGATGGGCTGGCCCATTTTAATGGTAGAAGGCGTAGAAGCCGATGACGTAATCGGCACGCTGGCGGTAGAAGCCACCGCCCTCGGGATGCAGACCATCGTCTCAACTGGCGATAAAGACTTGGCGCAATTAGTCAATGCCAATGTCATGCTGATCAACACCATGAATAATGAGAAGTTAGATGAAGCTGGCGTGGTGGCGAAATTTGGCGTGCCACCGAACCGTATCATCGACTACTTAACACTGATTGGCGATACCGTGGATAATGTCCCCGGCGTATCCAAATGCGGCCCGAAAACCGCCGTCAAATGGCTGACAGAATTCGATAGTTTAGACGGCGTGATCGCCAATGCCGATAAAATCAAAGGCGTGGTCGGTGACAATTTACGCGCTGCCTTAGACTGGTTGCCGCAAGGCCGTGTTTTGATCACCGTCAAGACCGATTGTGATTTAGCTGGCCATCATATTTCTATCGCTGAATCCTTGAAAGCCAAAGAAGAAGATCGCGCAAGCATGATTGCGTTTTTGCAGCACCAGGGCTTTAAGAGCCTGTTGCGCGAATTTGGGGTGGATGCGGTCACCACAGCTAAGCCATCAACGACAGCAACAGAAACTGCGCCCACACAAGGCGGTTTATTTGGCGACGATAGCGCGGTTACTAAGGAGCCAGCGGCAATCCCGCCGGCCCCCGCTGTCACGCATTACGAGATGATTTTGACTGAAGCGCAGTTAGATGAGTGGCTCAAGAAAATCAAGCAAGCACAATTGACTTCTATCGATACTGAAACCACCTCACTAGAACCAATGAATGCGCAGATGGTCGGCATTTCGCTGTGCTGCGAAGCGGGTCTGGCTTGCTACATCCCTTTGGCGCATAACTACCCCGGCGCACCTGATCAACTCAGCCGTGATTTCGTGCTCAATAAAATGCGCGC
>JAHFQV010000224.1 GCA_023259175.1 Oxalobacteraceae bacterium
TTTAACTTTAGGAAGTTCTCATGAACTTCTCTGGGTCGCTGTGTTGAGTGGTTTTGAGCTTTGATACGGCTTCATGCAGCCCGTAGGGCGCAATGCATTGCGCCGTATGCCTAGGCCGCATGAAGTGAAGCGATCATTCGCGATGCAATTTCATTGGCTGATAACACAAGCTGTATATCTCTATTATTGGCCGGACGGAGGGGATAAGTCGCCGTTGTACAATGACAGACTCGTGCGGCGCAATGCATTGCGCCCTACTTGCTCATGAACTTCTCTGTGCCTCTGTGTTGAGTGGTTTTGTGTTTTGATACGGCTTCATGCAATTGCCCAAGTCCTCGAATTAGATTGGTTTCTAAATCTTGCCTGAAAGCGTAAAATGCGCTCTTTCAATTGATGAGCAGGGTCGCTGTCACCGATGAGTAAATTAAGTCTGGATCGTATCTTGCAGTCCCAGGGTTTTGGAACCCGTAAATATTGTCGTGAATTGATTGCCGATGGCGAATTGTCTATCGGTGGCGAGGTGCGCGATCAGTACAAAGAAAGTGTGGAGACCGCGGGCTTGGTTTTCAGTATTTTCGACGAAGAGTGGGTCTACCGTGAACGAGTGTATCTCGCGCTCAATAAACCAGCCAATTTTGAATGTTCGCGTAAGCCTTCGCATCATCCGGGGGTGTTGAGCTTATTGCCCGAGCAGTTTAGCTGGCGTGATGTGCAACCCGTAGGGCGGCTTGATCACGATACGACGGGCTTACTTTTGATGTCGGACGATGGTCCCTTTATTCACGCCCAATCTTCACCCAAAAAGCATATCCCCAAGCTATACGTCGCGACGACAGCCGAGCCTGTGAGTGATGAACTTATTGAAAAGCTCATGAATGGTGTGCAATTGCATGATGAGCCTGCGCCTTTATCTGCACAAACTTGTGTCCGTTTAGGCGCATATCAGTTGCAAATTGTCTTGGAACAGGGAAAATACCATCAAGTCAAGCGTATGCTGGCAGCGGCAGGCAATCATTGTGCAGCCTTGACCCGCACTGCGATTGGGCGTTTGAGTTTGGCGCAACTCGATTTAGCGCAAGGTGAGTGGTGTTATTTGGATGAGGAGCACTTGGACTTACTGATTCCCGACGAGGGGGCGGTGCCTTGATCGGAAGGTCTGATTGAAAAAGGAGGTCGTATGCCAGTTATTGCAGTCATGAATCCTAAGGGCGGTGTCGGAAAAAGTACCTTGTCGAGTAATCTCGCCGGTTATTTTGCAGCACAAGGGCATCCGGTGATGTTGGGCGATGCCGACATGCAGCAGTCGGCCTGCGCTTGGCTATCCTTGCGGCCTGCTCATTTACCCGCGATTGCGAGTTGGGAAATCAAAGATGGGCATGTCGCCAAACCACCGAAAGGGACCACGCATGTGGTGATCGACACGCCTGCAGGATTGAAAGGGCAAAAGCTCGATGCGCTGTTAAATTTGGCGGATAAAGTCATTGTGCCACTACAAGCGTCTATGTTCGATATTCTGGCCAGCGAGGACTTTTTTAGAAAACTCGCTAAGCGCGATCATCCTTGTGATGTCGCCGTTTTGGGGATGCGGGTGAATCCACGCACCAAGGCTTCAGATCAGTTGGCGCATTATGTGGCGCAACTTGGTTTGCCGGTGTTGGGCTATTTGCGTGATACCCAAAACTACGTACAACTGGCGGCGCATGGTGCGACTTTGTGGGATGTTGCGCCATCTAAAGTGGAGAAGGACCTTGAGCAATGGCAAGCCATTATTCGTTGGATAGAAAGTTAAGCTAGGCTTAGCTAGGTTGATTTGAGCAGAGTTGATTTGAGTAACTAATTAATGCATTTTACTATTTTTAAAACGCCGATCATCAATACCTTGGTGAGATGGCTTTCAATCGGTGTTTTGTATCTGATCGGCTGGCGTACCGACACTTCCGCCAAGATCGCGCCAAAATGCGTTTTAATTGGTGCGCCTCATACCAGTAATTGGGATTTTCCGATTGGTTTGATGCTTTGTTTTTCCATGAACATCGATGTGGTTTGGATGGGCAAAGATAGCTTATTTCCGCCTGTATTGGGTCATGTTATGCGCTGGTTGGGCGGCATCCCGGTTGATCGTTCTCAGCCTGGTCAGATGGTGCAGGCGACCATCGATGCGTTTAATCGTTCCGAGAAATTATTGGTGATCGTGCCGCCCGAAGGGACGCGTGGGAAAGTCACGCGTTGGAAGACCGGATTTTACTATATGGCCGTCGGCGCAAATGTACCGATAGGGCTCGGGTATTTAGATTTTAAAAACAAGCGCGGCGGTGTGGCAGAAATTTTTTATCCTAGCGGCGATATCGAAAAAGATATGCCTGAAATTCGCGCTTATTATAAAAATTTTGTCGGTAAAAATCCTCAGCAATTTGATGCGGGAGAATGAATCTGTGCTTACTTAACGGTCTTATTTAACCTAGAAACGGCGGTTGGACGGATATGAGTGTGCATTTTTTCGGCTTTCTGGCTAGGCGAGACG
>JAHFQV010000225.1 GCA_023259175.1 Oxalobacteraceae bacterium
TTGAACAATATTTTAAGTTCGGCAGCTATGATGTGCTGACGATTGTTCAAGGTGAAACCTCAAATACTGTATGTAATAAGGATCTGCCAAAAATCGCAAGAATGGCGAAGTCACATGGATGCTTAGTAATCGTTGATGCGGTTTGTACGCTTAGCACGATGCCTTTGGAGATGGATCAATGGCAAATTGACGCAGTGATTACGGGTGGGCAAAAAGGACTTTCCTCTATCCCAGGGGTTTCTCTTCTTGCGTTTTCGAATGACGCTTGGGCATCTATTGAGCGACGCAAGGATGCGTTGGCGCATTGGTGTCTTGATGCTAGGCTGGCAGATAAATTTTGGAATCAAAATTCGTATCACTATACCGCGCCGGTTTCGGGAATTCTCGCGCTACATGAAGCGCTCCGCCTTGTCTGTGAAGAAACCCTTACACAACGCTTTCAGCGTCATCGACAGTGTTCAGAGGCACTGCAGCAAAGCATTGAAGAAATGGGGCTACATTTACTTGTCCCGGAGCGCTCAAGATTAAATTCGGTCATTGGCATCAGTGTTCCGAAGGGCGTTTCCGCCGATTCAGTTCGGGCATATATGTCGAAGGTTCATAAGGTGGAGATATCTGGTTCGTTCGGGCTTAATATTTTACGCATTGGTCAAATGGGTGAGCAAAGCCGTGCACATTATTTGTTCAGAACGCTTCACGCATTCGGCCTAAGTTTGCAAGCCTGTGGTGCGACATTGGATTTACCTGGGGGGATGGCTATGCTCGAAAAGAGACTGTCGGAACGGGTAGACTAAAAAAGGATTTATTTTTTTGCGACGCGGAGCAAGGATTTGGGAGGGCGCTCACTGAAATCTAACGCGACCTCACCTATTGCCGGCGACTTCTCCTTCGTCATTCGCCGTTGGCGACTCGGTGATCTCGCGACTGACCTTGAAGAACCAAAACAAAAATATGCTGGCGTACGATGTAGTGAGCAAGGCTGCATCGAGATGCGAAAGGCCGCTAGTGCTTGGGTCGAAATAGAAAATGACTTTGAGTGCTGCTGCACTGCAAGCGATGCCGAGTAGGAGTAATAACCAGCGCATGTTTTTTCCTTGGATATAAAGTTTTATAGTTAAATGTATCGTTCGATTAGTAGAGCAGACTTACGAAAAAATAATGAATGCGTAGCTTGGACTTGCGCCTTGTCAGTCAAATACAGCCTTAGTCCAATCTACTCTCGGCGGCTTGTCTGATGTGTGCGGCGAGCGTCATGGCGAGCGGTTCGAAGATGGCTTTGCGTCGCGCCATCATGTCGTCGAGTCGTGAGCGTTTGTACACTTGGTAGGTTACGTTGCGGGAGCCACTTTCATCGGCGTTCGCGAGGACGCGTCCAAGCTCACCTAGCTCGCTGTGGTGCAATACGTACTGAAACGAGGTGGACGACATCGGCAGTCTTTGCGCCGTAATGTTCGGAGGTAGTTGAAAGGCCATGATGTTTGTCCCCTTGAAAAGAACACATTGTCCTTGGAGATGGGATTTTTTCGTATCCCATCAATATGGGATATTTCGGAGTTTTTTCGAAAAACTTGATGTTTTTGTGGCGAATTTTTGAAAATAGCGACGCGAATGTTGGGGATGGGAAAAACTATAGAAAGAGGATATGCAGTGGTCACTGTTTACGAGTACACGAATACGCCGCGTTATTGGATCGTGCATGACGATCAGGGCTACTGGTTGGTTCCTGCGCGGGATGATGGTTGGAGCGAACGTAGCCCCTTCGTAGGGCATGTGATGGCGTTGCGGGAGGTCAGTGATCTTGGTGGAATTGATCTTGGAATATCAGGCGCATGTGATGCGGATGAAGCGCCTGCATCGTAGGGCGGGTTCCACCCGCCAAATTGTGCAACGGTGAGTGGGATCCACCCTACGATGGTGTAGTTGACCCAATTTAACAGGATCAGCTGGTGACGGTTGTAACGGTTGCCACTGTGGCGGCTTCAGTGGCCGGAGCGAGCAGCGCTGGCTTTCCGAAATAATATCCTTGCCCATATTCCACACCAAAGCCGAGCAGGATATCGGCGGTCTCACCGTCTTCAACCCATTCGGCAATCACCGACAAGTCAAACACGCGGGAGATTTCTACCATCGCTCGGACGAACACTTGATCGCTTGGATTGCGTGGCAGATTTTTGATGAAAGAGCCATCTAGTTTCAGGTAATCAAAGTTGAGCTCTTTGATGTAATAGAAGGATGAAAATCCGACGCCAAAATCATCCAGCGCGAAGCGGCAGCCCAAGTCTTTAATGCGCTTCACGAAGTCGCGTACTTCTTCCAAGTTGAAAAACGTCGCGGTCTCGGTCAACTCAAATATGATGCGCGATGGATCGATGTGAAGCTCTTCAATTTGCGATTCAATCAGACGCAATAGCTCAGGGTCACCGATCGATTTACCTGACAGGTTAATCGCCATGCCACTGCCTTCCGGCAAACTCTGCATACCGGCAAAACAGGTTTTAACGACGGCGCGGTCGAG
>JAHFQV010000039.1 GCA_023259175.1 Oxalobacteraceae bacterium
GCTGGCATTACTTAAGCTGACCGTAAATTGCGCAAAGCCTGCGCTTTCTAATACGCCGACGCTGCTGACGCTCACCGTTGGGGTGTCGTTGTCGGTGCCACCGGTGCCGGTGCCATCGTCGTGTATCGTGGTGGTGATGGTGCTAATGCCTAAAGTGGCGTTGCTTGGAGTCGTCAAATTAACTTGGAAATTCTCTGGACCTTCAAGTACGGTGTCATTAGTGATAGCGACGGTAAAGGTCTTGCTAGTTTCACCCACCGCAAAGGTGATCGTTCCACTGGCGCTCGTGTAGTCGCTGCCCGCCGTAGCAGACCCATTATTGGTGGCATAGTTGACCGTGACGGGTGCTGCATTCGCTGCGCTCAGCGTGACGGTATAGGTGATGGTGCCAGCACCTTCATTTACGTCACTTGGGCCACTGAGGCTGATGATAGGAGCGGTACTGTCATTGATGGTACCGGTACCGACTACAGCGCTACTATTTTGCGCGGTCGCAGCACTTAAGGTGATGGTTTCATTGCCTTCAATTATGCCGTCGTTGATAGTAGCAATACGCACTTGGAAGCTGCTAGTTCCGGCCGGCACACTGACTGTGGCACCCAAGGCGCTCCAAGTGCTACCACCGTCTAGTGAGACTTCTTGAGTGCCGGTATCAGTGCCCAAAATGGCGCTACCCGAAGTCGGGGTGACATTGACCGTGGTGGCCGTGGTGCTGGTGCTGCTTAAGGTCACGGTGAAGACGAGGTTACCGCCTTCAGTGACGTTGGGACTGGACACAGCCGTAACCACTAAACGATCATCATCGCTACCGCCCGTACCAGTGCCATCATCATGGATCGTGGTGCCGACGCTACTGGTGGCTATAGTGGCATTTATTGGCGCTGTTAAGCTGACTTGGAAATTCTCATTGCCTTCATAAACCGTATCATTGGTGAGTGCTACGGTGAAAGTCTTAGTTGTCTCACCTGGGGCGAAACTTAAGGTGCCGCTGGTCGCGGTGTAATCACTACCTGCGGTTGCTGTGCCATTGGTGGTTCCGTAATTGACCGAGACGGTTGCTGCACTGGCCGCACTTAAGCTGACAGTGTAAGTCACCGTTCCGGCAGCCTCATTGACATCGGACGCCCCACTGATGCTCACAGTGGGAACGCCTGCGTCGACAATCGTAGCTGTACCCGTGACCGCACTGACGTTTTGCGCAGTGCTCGCGGAGAGCGTAAACGTTTCATTGCTTTCGAGTAGGCCGTCATTTGTCGCTGCGACTCTTACCTGAAAACTATTATTCCCCGCCGGAACAGTGACGGTTCCCGCTAATGCATTCCACGTAGCCCCGCCATCGTTGGAGTATTCTTGGGTGCCGGTATCCGAACCCAAGATCGCTGTGCCGGAAGCAGCTGCGACCGTGACATTGGTGGCCGTTGTGCTCGTGCCACTTAGCGTGACGGTGAAGACTAAATTATTTCCTTCAGTCGCTGTTGGGCTACTCACCGTGGTGACCACCAAGCGATCATCGTTAGTACCGCCCGTGCCAGTGCCATCATCATGGATGGTCGTGGTGACGCTACTAGTACCTAAACTGGCATTGGTCGGCGCTGTTAAACTGACTTGGAAATTTTCGTTACCTTCATAAACCGTGTCATTGCTAATGGCTACGATGAAGGTTTTAGTCGTCTCACCTGGGGCGAAACTTAAAGTGCCGCTGGTCGCGGTGTAATCACTCCCTGCCGTTGCTGTGCCATTGGTTGTTCCGTAATTGACCGAGACGGTTGCTGCACTGGCCGCACTTAAGCTGACGGTGTAAGTCACCGTTCCAGCTGCTTCATTGACATCGGCCGCACCACTGATGCTCACAGTCGGAACGCCTGCATCGACGATAGTACCTGTACCCGTGACCGCGCTAAGGTTTTGCGCGGTGCTCGCTGAAAGCGTAAACGTTTCATTGCTTTCGAGTAGGCCGTCATTCGTCGCGGCGACTCTCACCTGAAAACTATTATTCCCCGCCGGAACACTGACGGTTCCCGCTAATGCGTTCCACGTAGCCCCGCCATCGTTGGAGTATTCTTGTGTACCGGTATCCGAACCCAAGATCGCTGTGCCGGAGGCAGCTGCGACCGTGACATTGGTGGCCGTGGTGCTGGTGCCGCTTAAAGTGACGGTAAAGACGAGATTGCTGCCCTCACCTGCCGTTGGACTACTCACCGTGGTGACCACCAAGCGATCATCGTTAGTACCGCCCGTGCCAGTGCCATCATCATGGATGGTCGTGGTGACGCTACTAGTACCTAAACTGGCATTGGTCGGTGCTGTTAAACTGACTTGGAAATTTTCATTACCTTCATAAACCGTGTCATTACTAATGGGTACAGTGAAGGTTTTAGTTGTCTCACCTGGTGCAAAGCTTAAGGTGCCGCTGGTTGCGGTGTAGTCACTACCTGCTGTTGCCGTGCCATTGGTGGTTCCGTAGTTGACTGTGACGCTTGCCGCGCTGGCTGCGCTTAAGGTAACGGTATAAGTCACGGAACCGGTCGCTTCATTGACATCGGCCGCACCGCTGATGCTCACAGTCGGAACGCCGGAATCAATAATGGTTCCGGTTCCAGACACGGCACTCACATTTTGCGGTGTCGAAGCGGATAAAGTGAAGGTCTCGTTCGCTTCCAAAATACCATCTGAGATGGCAGCCACCCTTACCTGAAAACTACTCGCTCCTGCAGGCACATTGACCGTGCCCGTTAATGCATTCCAAGTTGTGCCACCATCCGTTGAATACTCCTTGCTTCCAGTATCGACACCGATCGTTGCACTACCTGAGGTGGTGTTCACACTGACCGCCGTGGCTGTGGTGCTGGTGGTATTGAGCGTGACGGTAAAAATCAAGTTAGAACCTTCACCGCCAGTTGGGCTACTCACAGAGGCGACCATCGGTCGGTCATCATTACTTCCGCCACTACCAGTACCGTCGTCATAAATCGTCGTCGTGACACTGGCGACTGCTAAACTCGCGTTGGTCGGGCCGCTTAAGTTCAATTGAAATTGTTCTGCGCCTTCAAACACAGCATCATTGATAATGGCAACGGTCACTGTCTTGCTCGTTTCGCCCGGTGCAAAATTAAGCACGCCGCTGTTCGCCACAAAATCAGCGCCGCCTGTCGCAGTATCGCTATGGGTTGTGTAATTCACGCTGACCGCAGCGGTACTGGCCGCGCTCAGGGTAATGGTATAAGTGACCGTACCTGCAGCCTCATTCACATCGGCCGGCCCGGTAACACTCAAGGTCGGCACAGCGCCATCGCTAATCGTTCCAGTTCCAAGCACCGCACTAGAATTTTGCGAAGTCGCGGCGGAAAGCGTGAAGGATTCATTGCCCTCGACGATGCCGTCAACAATGGTCGCCACCCGCACTTGAAAACCATTTGCGCCCGCAGGCACGCTGACCACACCCGAGGTCAAGGTGCTCCAGCTCACACCACCATTAGTTGAAAATTCTTGACTGCCCGTATCAACACCGAGCGTCGCGCTACCCGATGCAGTAGAGACCTGAACATCGGTTGCTGTTTTGCTGGTACCACTCAGGTTAATACTAAAAACAAGCTGCCCACCCTCACCCACCGTTGGGTTACTCACCGAAGTCACCACTAAGCGATCATCGTTGTTTCCACCCGCACCTGTGCCGTCATCATGAATTTGAGTCGTAACGCTGCTACTACCCAAGCTGGCATTACTGGGTGAAGTGAGGCTGACGGAAAAATTCTCAGCCCCTTCAAACACCGTATCATTCGTAATGGCAACCGTAAAAGTCTTGGTCGTTTCACCCGGCGCGAAACTAACTACCCCACTGGTTGCGCTAAAATCACTACCTGCAAGCGCACTGCCATTGGCGGTGTTATAGGCCACGCTCACCGTGTTGCTACTGGCTGCACTCAAACTCACGGTATAGGTAATTGTGCCAGCGGCTTCATTGACATCAGCCGGTCCGCTTAAGCTTAAACTTGGAAGCGCGCCATCCACAATGGTGCCGGTTCCGGTGGCCGCTGTAGTGTTGTGCGCAGTCGATGCGGACAAAGTAAAACTCTCGCTGGTCTCGATGATGCCATCGCTAATGCTTGCGATGCGCACTTGAAAACTATTCGCGCCAGCAGGTACATTCACAGTCCCTGTCAATGGGCTCCAACTTGCGCCACCATCAGTCGAAACTTCGCGCAAGCCAGTATCAACACCCACCGTCGCCGTACCCGAAATCGCATTCACGGTCACTGGGGTTACGGCATTGCTGGTACCGCTTAAATTAACGACAAAAACGAGATTTCCTCCTTCGCTTGTCGTTGGACTACTCACCGTCAACACACTCAAGCGGTCATCATTATTACCGCCAGCGCCAGTACCGTCATCGTGAATCACGGTATTGATCGTACTCGCACCCAAATTTGCATTCACGGCGGACGAAAGAAGGACTTGAAATTGTTCTGCACCTTCGAACACCGTATCGTTAGTGATGCCGACTGTAAAAGTTTTTGTCGTCTCACCAGGCGCAAAAGTAATGCTGCCATTGCTCGCAGAAAAATCACTCCCTGCTGCTGCCGTCGCACCGACCACACTGAAATTAACACTTACTGCAGCGCTACTCGCCGCGCTTAAACTAACCGTGTAAGTAATCGTACCTGCCGCTTCATTGACATCACTCAAGCCGCTTAAACTGAGCGTCGGCAATGCTGCATCCGTGATCGTTGCGACACCCACCGCTGGCTGCACATTATGCGCAGTTGAGGCCGACAAAATAAAATTCTCACTGCCTTCGGTAATCCCATCGGACACGATCGCAACACGCACCAGAAAACTTGAAGCAAGTGGGGGTACACTCACCACCCCGGTGAACGGGCGCCACGACGCACCACCGTCCAAAGAAACTTCACGCGCACCCGTGTCAACACCCACGATAGCACTACTGGAAGACATGAGAAGATTAACCACCGTCGCGGTGGTACTCAAATTACTCAAGCTCACCGTGAAGACCGCATTATTGCCCTCGCTGACCGTCGGACTCGACACACTGCTGACCACCGGCTCATCATTTTTAGTACCGCCATCGCCAGTACCATCATCACGAATAATCGTTACGGCCGCACTATTACCCACCACCGCATTACTCGGATCTGTCAACACCACACTAAAATTTTCACCGCCCTCAAAAATTTTATCGGCTGTAATCGGAATCGTGATGACTTTGCTAGTTTCACCCGGCGCAAAAATAACGCTACCAATCACCGGCGTGAAGTCACTACCCGAGCTCGCCACGCCCGAAACGGTGTGATAATTAACCGCCACTGAAGCCGGACTCGCACTATCTAAAGTCAAGGTAAAACTGACCGATCCCGCGCCTTCATTAACCGTCGCAGGACCGGTGATACTCGCCACATGCGGCGCGCTATCGATAATCACGCCACTACCCGAAACCGATCTCACGTTGGCCGCAGTGCTCGCTTCCAAAGTCAAGTTTTCGTTACCTTCAATTAGGCCATCATTGATCGTCTGCACCCGCACGACGATATTATTCACCCCGGCAGGCACCAACACAGACTCAGAAAAAGGAACGAAGCTCACCCCCCCATCGAAAGAAACCAGTTGCGCAGCCGTATCGACACCGACCTGTGCACTACCTGACTTAAGTGCCAAATGCAATAAAGTCGGCGCACTGCCCAAGCCATTGAGACGCACAGTGAAATCCTGCATGCCACCTTCAACTGAACTCGCACCGGACACCGCCAAAACCTGAATCGTATCAAGCGGTGGCTGAACCGCCGCGTTCACTGGCAAGACGAGATGTGTTTCAGAGTGAATAGCGGCAGAAAAACTTAAGGGTGTCACTGCTTCAGCAATACGCTCAAGCCGTACAAAATTATTTCCCTCACCGACATCGCCACCGCTCAAACCAGCAGCGGTTTCTTGGAGTAGATTATCCAAACTAGAAGTGCCAATCACCGCCTTGGCAATGTTCGGTAGATTCACATCATCGGCCAGTATCGCTGACTGCGCGACATCCACTTGCGCGGGCGCATACACCGTCGCATCAAAAGTAACGGTCTCATTTTGTCGCACCAGATAATGGCCACCCGCATCAAAATCGAGTTGAACTTCCGCACCAGCGGCGGTCAAAATCACGTCATTTTCGTAGACCAAATCACCCAATTTTAGGATGTGCACTGTGCCATCAGGCGACTTGATTGAAGCTTGACCCGTGATGGCGACAACTTTACCGATGATATTGGAAGAATGTGACATGTTTTTGCTCCGGAAAGAATCTGGCTAGAATGAGCCAACTCTAACAAAGCATTTTTATAACAGCAATTGTACTTAGGTACTAATGCGAAGCAGATTTAACCTTCTTTCACAAGTAAGGCTAGTTGCAAGCGGCTTTTCAATTGCAACTTATCGAGAATAGAACCTACGTGCGCTTTAACGGTGCGCTCGGTAATGCCCATTTGCTGGGCAATTTCTTTGTTACTGACACCAGAAGCGATGGCTTTGGCGACTTCCAACTCGCGCAGCGATAATTGTTCTCGCCAAATACGATTTTCCTCGACCAAGGATTTTTGCAGGATTGAAACGCTTGCACTTGGAACCTGCACACTCTCGATCAAACGTTGCATGATGGACTCTCCTATCCACATGCCGCCATGCTCCACCACGCTTGCAATATGCCTTAACACCTGTTCTCCGGCGTGGGCGTTGCAATAGGCCTTTGCGGCCATCGAAAACACAGCGAGCGCCTCAAGATCGTTAGGAATGTCGCTCATCATTAAGAGATGCGCGGTTGGAAAAAGTGTACGAAGCGACCTCAGTTGCTCCGCCACAGTCGCCTTGGCATGCAAGCGTACCCATAGCAGAGGCGTGCTACCATCCTGTTCTGCTTCGCCTTGACTAGACACCGTCAACTCAGGGAAAGCGCGCAATAATTCGCTAGGACAGCTTGCCAAATCACCATAAAAAATATGTTCAAATAACGCAATTGGTCGAGCGCGAGGGCTAGGGCTGCGGATAGGTTTAGAAGAAGCCACCGCTAACGCTCCGTCAAGGCCGATTGTTTGGCACGTAAAACAGGTTTGAGCAAGTAGCTCAAAATACTTTTTTTGCCCGTAATAATATCGACCTCGGCGACCATCCCAGGAATAATCGGCTGACCGCCCAATAAACTGGCCCGATCAGTCGTCACTCGCACCGTGTAATAGGTATTGCCGCGTTCATCAGTAATCGAATCAGCACCGATATGCTCCAGATGCCCATCGAGTCCACCATAAGTGGAAAAATCATAGGCCGTGAATTTCACCACAGCGCGCTGCCCCGGCACGAGGAAGGCAATATCCTTAGGCGCGACTTTCGCTTCCAAAATGAGCTTGCCATCGCTAGGAACGACTTCGACTACATCGCGGCCCGGTTGCACCACACCGCCTACCGTATTCACCAAGAGCCGCTTAACTGTCCCGCGCACTTTTGACAGGATAGAGGATTGCTTGACTTTATCCACCAAACCGGTACTACTTTGCACTAAACTATTTAAACGAGACTGTGTCTCCGAAAGCTCTTTGGACGCCGCATTCCGCACGCCAGATTCAACCTCTTTAATTTTATTGGCGGCCTCTGCAATCGCTGCCGTCGCACCTGCAATTTGAGCGGTGGCGACATCTCGCTCGCCTCTAAAACGCGCCACCTCGCGCTCCAAACGCAAAATTTCAACTTCCGAAACGCCGCCGCCGCGCAACAAGGGGCGCGTCGCATTCAACTCTTGCTGCATCGACTCCATCGCAGTACTGGCTTGTTTTTGTCGTGCGAGTGCTTCGGCATGGGCGTGAACCCGTTGCTCGTATTGCTGTTTAACGATCGCGATTTGCGACACCAAATCTTTATTCGAATTTTCAAAAAGGCGCGCTTCTTCTTCGGCGGTTTTTGGGTCTTCTTTCAGCACCTCCTCCGGCGCGACAAAGGGTGTGCCATCGCCCAATGCTCGCAAGCGTGCCGCCTTGGCCAGCAAGGACAAATAGCTCGCACGATTTTCATTGACCGAGGACTCAAAACGCGTGGGATCAATCTGCAACAAGACCTGATCTTTTTCCACCAACTGACCTTCATGTACCTTTATGGCGGTCACGATACCACCATCAAGACTAGGATAAACCTGCACCTGTTGTGAAGGAATGACTTTCGCCTCACCTTTGGTAATTTCATCGACATCGACCAAGGCAGTCCAAACCAAAAATAAAATCAAGACGATCATCACCGAATGCAATAAAACCCGAGCACGAACCGGCTCTTGCTGAATCATGACGTTTTCAGCGTCCTGCATAAAATCAGCTTCAGGCTCCTTGACGTTATCTTGCCAAGCTTGGAGCCAACGCAAAGGCATAAAGCCCAAGCGCAAACGCAGTGCTTCCAAGCGTGCCAATATCCATAAAAAACAGCGTCGCCAGAAGCTCATCATTTGGCCTTTCCAATTTCACCGTTTTGCAATGCCTGCATAATGCGCTCTCGCGGACCATCGGCCACCACCGTACCTTGATCAAGCACGATAATACGGGTCGCCAAATCCATTAAGCTAGGTCGATGCGTCACAATAATCATGGTTTTATGTTGACCATAACGTGAGATACGCTGCTTAAATTGAGCCTCCGAAGGGTAATCCATTGCACTAGTCGGCTCATCTAACAAAAGTACGGGCGGATCAAGCAAAGCCGCACGCGCAATCGCGATACTCTGTCTTTGTCCACCTGAAAGCGATTCACCACGCTCACTGATCAACATATCAAAACCTTCCGGGTGACTATTCACAAATTCCAATAGCCCTGCCAATTCAGCGGCAGCCACCACCGCACGATCATCGGCATACGGCGCGCGTATCGCAATATTTTCACGCAAGCTACCATAAAACAACATGGAATCTTGTTCAACGTAACCGAGATTTCTTCGCAAATCAGCAGGGTCAAGCTGACGCAAATCCACATCATCTAACAGCACCGCGCCCTTATTCGGCGCATACAAGCCCAAAATCAGTTTTTCCAAGGTCGACTTACCCGAACCAATACGACCAATAATCACGACACGCTCACCGGGCATAATTTTAAAACTCACGCCACGCAAAGCTTCCTCTTGCCGCCCCGGGTAACTGAAATGCACATTGCGAAACTCAATCTGCCCCTTCACTTCAGGTCGATGTACAAAAGCAGATTCGTCACTGCGTTCGGTCGGCGTCGCCATAATTTTTTCCAAGGATGCCAGTGAATTTTTTGCGCCCTCAAATTGCAGCATCAAACCAACCACCTGTGCAACCGGTGCCATTGCACGTCCGGCCAACATCGTCGCAGCAATTAAGCCACCCATCGACATCATTTTTTCCTGAATCAAATAAACCCCTGCAATCACCACCGCCACATTCACCATTTGCTGTATGGTCGATGCGCCATTCACAGTCGAGGACGACAATAATTTCAACTCTGAATTAACCTTTGCCAAAAATGCGGTCGTTTTCTCCCATTTCGCCTGCATTTGATTTTCTGCCCCATGCGCTTTGATCGTCTCTAAAGCCGTCAAACTTTCAACCAAAGTCGAATTACGCAAAGCCGCCGCCCGAAAAGTCGTCTCCGACAATTCGCGCATTTTATGTTGTACGAGGTAGCTATAAATGATCACAATGACGATGCCAATTACGGGCAGCAAAACCAAAGGCCAAGCAATCCAAATCAAAGCAAATAAAAACAAAACCGCAAAAGGCAAGTCAATCAAAGTCGTCACCGTTGCCGACGCGATGAAATCACGCACTGTTTCAAACGAGCGCAAATTCGACGCAAAAGCACCCACCGATGCGGGGCGCTGCGACATCCGCATGCCGAGCACACGTTCCATAATCAAGGCCGACAGCTTCAGGTCAATTCGATTACTCACCAGACTAATGAAATGCCCACGCAGCAAACGAATAATATAGTCCAAGATCAAAACTAGGCAGATCCCCCCAGCAAAGACCCATAAAGTGGCGACCGCAAAATTAGGCACGACGCGGTCGTACACATTCATCGTAAACAAGGGCATCGCCAAAGCGAACATATTGATGAGAAAAGCAGCCGCGAAAATATCTTTAAAGATCGCTCGTTGTTCCAGCACCGCGCCCCAAAACCAATGACGTTGCGGCACTTCCACCAAGGGCGGAGTGCGTTGATCGAAGCGAAAATGGGGACGCGAAAAAATCGCCACACCGGTATAGCGTTGCAGCAGGTCTTCCTTCGCCAAACTCAAAGCACCTTGCCCCGAATCGGGCATGAGAACCTGTGCCGCACTGCCATCGGCACTCCATCCTTGGAGCAAACAAGCCTCATTGCCTTTTAGAAGGAGCACGACAGGCAGCAAGGCCGTATCGATTTTAAGTAAATCGCGCCGAACGACTTTCGCGGAAAATCCCGCATGCGCCGCCGCCCGTGCAAACAAAGAGGGCGTTAAGCCTTCTGCCAATAAGGGCAAGCCAGCACTCAGCGCAGCACGGGTACTAGGACGACCATGAATACGCGTCAACTCCAGCAAGCAATCGAGCAAAGGATCGCGATGCAACTGATCCTCGCGGATACCGGCCTCAAAGCCTAGGCGCTGCGGCTTCACTTCCAAAGCGGGAACAGAAATTTGATCGTTTTGTGTCATGAGCCTAATCCAAGGGTCGTGCTAAGAATTGTGTCCATTAGTTGTGTCCATTAGTTACGACCACCAATTGCGACCATTCTACAACAGGGAATAGTTCCTTAAGGTCAATTACGGCAGGAAATCACATCATTTGCAAAAAGTCACAATCGTAAGGAAGCTAGGCCACTGAATGACCAAATAGCCTACTTCAACCAACCACGCCGTTTGAAATACCACAAAGGCGAAACCGCCGACGCAAACATCAAGGCTAAGGCATACGGATACCCCATGCTCCAATCAAGCTCAGGCAGTATCTTAAAGTTCATTCCATAAATGCTGGCAATCAGAGTCGGCGGTAAAAATGCAACCGATGCCACAGAGAAAATCTTAATGACCTTATTCTGGTTGATGTTAATAAAACCGACCGTTGCATCCATCAAGAAATTGATTTTGTCGAACAAAAACGAAGTGTGCCCATCCAAAGACTCAATGTCGCGCAAAATCTGCCTAGCCTCTTCAAACTGTTCGGCATTTAACAAACGGCCTCGCATTAAAAAACTCACGGCACGCCGCGTGTCCATCATATTGCGACGGATACGACCATTCAAATCCTCTTCGCGTGCAATCGCGTTCAAAGCCGCCGCCGCGTCTTTATCTGAAAAATCTTTTTGCAAAACGGCACGACTGACTTCTTCTAAATTTTGATAAATACCTTCCAGCGCATCGGCAGAATATTCCGCATCGGTGGCATACAAATCCATCAGCACGTCTTTATAATCAGCGATCGAACCCGGACGTGAGCGGGCGCGCATACGGACTAGACGAAATACAGGTAAATCCTCGGCATGCACCGAAAATAAAATCTCCCGCGCCAGAATAAACGCCACCGTCACAATCACCGCTGGCTTTTCGTCGCTGTCATCATCAATCAAAAAATCGGTACGCAAGTGCAAATCACCATTGTCCGCTTCATAATAACGGGCAGAAGCCTCAATATCTTTAACCTCATCTTCGCCCGGCAGCGTTACGCCATAAATACCCTTCACCCATTCGCGCTCTTCTTCATTGGGATCGGTCAAATCGACCCAAATCGGTAAGGTGTTTTCCAAATCCTCACGGCTCTCGATATGAATCTGACTGAGCCGCCCATTGTGCAAAACAAATACATTGATCATAAAAACTCCTGGACGCTAGACCCTAAGGCAATTCCGACGCATTCATACGACGCATAATCACTTCAGTGCGCTTTTGCAAATACGGTGAATTACGATTTTTATCATAGGCGCGCGGCTTGGGTAGCATCACTGCCAATCGCGCTGCTTGACTGGCGTTCAAGGCACTGGCATGGATGCCATAATAATGTTGTGCTGCCGCTTCGGCACCAAACACACCCACACCCCATTCCACCACGTTCAAATAAATTTCTAAAATACGCTCCTTGTCCATACAGGTTTCGAGCATATAAGTGATGATGAGTTCCTGGCCTTTACGCAAATAGCTACGCTCACCTGACAAAAATAAATTTTTCGCCAATTGCTGGGTGATGGTCGAACCGCCCGACACCACCTTTCCCTTCTTTTTATTTTTCTCAAAGGCTTTTTGCGTTGCCTCCCAATCCACACCATCGTGATCAACGAAACCATCGTCTTCCGACGCGATAACGGCACGTTTCAAGTGATTGGAAATATGGTCGTAAGTAACCCAGCGCTGTTGCAGAATAAATTTGGAATCTTTCTCACTTAAGACTGATTCTTGTTGACGCATAAAACTAGTCGAGCTTGGATTATGTTTTACCCACCACGCAATTTGCACAAAAAAATAGGCTTGCATTAGCACAAATAAAAGCACTGCCATGCCAACAGTCCAAACTAAAACACGTCGTATTTTCATGCCGCCCCTTTTGCTTGGCGCAAGTGTCGCATCAAATGTTCAGTCTCAGGACGAATCCCGCGCCAGATCAAAAATGCTTCAGCCGCTTGCTCTAACAGCATCCCCAAACCATCCACGGCACGCGCTCCATTGCGCTCGGCGAAACACATGAAGGGTGTTGCATGATCGCCATACATCATGTCATACGCCAGACTATCCTCGCTAAAAACAAGGGCCGGAATCTCGGGTAGTTGATCCGAAATACTCGCGGAAGTTGCGTTGATGATGATGTCGTAAGCAGTGTCCAGTTCATCAAATGATTTCGCCGCTAATTCAAGCGGACTAGGCACATCGGCGCTCACAATTTCGCGCGCAATTGCGATTAAGTCCTGTGCTTTATTCACGCTGCGATTAGCGATATGAAGCAATGCGACTTGTTCGTCCAAAATCGGCAATAAAGCTCCCCGCGCCGCGCCCCCAGCCCCTAGCATCAGCACTTTTCTACCCTTTAAAATTTGCCCACAACGAACACGAATATCGCGCACCAAACCGATACCATCGGTGTTATCTCCAAAAATTTTCCCATCCCGAAAACTCAAAGTATTCACCGCGCCCGCAATCCGCGCACGCTCACTTTTTACATCGGCAATATCGAAAGCTTGGATTTTAAAAGGCAAAGTTACATTGGCACCCTGCCCCCCGTTTGCAGCAAACTCGGCAATGGCTTGCGCAAAACCATCGAGCGGCACGAGCTTGGCTTGATAATCCATAGATTGTGCTGTGTGCTGTGCAAACCAGCGATGTATCAAGGGCGATTTGCTGTGTGCAATCGGGTGCCCGAATACGGCATAGTGATCAAGGCTCGCTGTCATGAATGCGTCCTTCCCCGCATTTCGGTTTCTAATTGCTGCTCGCGGGTAAATTTAAATTTTGTCGTCACGATCCACACATCGTCTTTGTCGGGCGACCGCATATTTGGCGGAACATGACCGAAGGGCGCAGATTTGCGCACAATACGCAAAGCATCGGCATCCAACAAAGGATTACCGGAAGATTTTTCTATCCGGGGGCCGCCTTCTTTTTCGTAGATTGTGCCGTCTTGAAAAATCGGAATATGGACAATCACTTCGCCATACAATTTTTTCCCATTGTGTTGCGGGAAGTTGAGTGTGCCTAATTTTTCCACTTTTTGTTGAAATGCCTTGTAATAGAGGGCATGTGCGACACCTTGCGTACTCGGTGACAAATAAGTTTTTCGCGGGCGCTTATTTTGATCTTCTATCGTTTGCGAAATTTCGGCAATCGAACGCGCTATCGCTTTTTTATTGTCGGTAAGATCGCGTCCATTGGCGTTCGGGTCGATCTCCTCGACTTCTTTTTTATCTAAGCGGCGTTGCGAATTAAAGCGTGTTTCGTTACGAACCTGATCGATCAATTGACGTTGCAACTCTTCGAGTTCACGGATACGCTTTTGCTCTAATATCCGATTTTCGCCATTTTCGCTCTTATGCATATCGGGCAAGGGCGACTTGGCACGCCCAGCGTCATTTTCACCACCGCCATCAAGATTCACTTGCGCATACGCTTGCGCATTCAAAGGTCGTCGATCATGTTTTGCATTGACCAAAATAATCTCCAGACTCTGATCAATATTTTCATTGGGCAAAGCCAGCGGCGCAATCGTAGGCCACAACAGGAGTATCAAATGAAAAACCACAGACATGGCAATGGCTGCTTTTAACACTGAATTTTCATGAAGATTATTCACGCGCAAAAAATCCGTATAAACAAATAAGAGCAAATAAGAACAAAAAAAGAACAAAAAAATTAGGGATTGGAATCAGGCACCGCTAAGCTTGTATCATCGTTCACTTGATCTGGCAAGGATTCAAGAATGGGTGCTTCGGAAGTGTCGCTTTCACTGCCTGTTTCCGCTGTCAATTCTTCGCTCACTGCTTCAACATCTGCTTCAACTTCTGCCGCAACTTCAGTTTCAGCCTCGGTTTCCAATTCAAGCGCCTCATCAACATCTTCATCACTCATGGTATCGAGCATTTCCAATAAACGCGCTTCAACATTCAAATCAATTTCATCCCAACGCAAAATATCCAAACGTACTTGCGCGCCGCGTGCCATTTGCGGCATGCCGGCTAAACGAATAATCAGCGGTATTTCGAGCAAACGTAATACCTCATCTTTCAACACGACCGCTTCGACTTGCCTAGTTTGCTGCTGCCCTAACCAACGCAAACACCAGTAACGTTCCATACTGCTTTGAAAATCTGCATAGGCTGAATAAGCTGCATCAAAACCCGACACAATCGCGAACAAATCGGCATCTTTGGGCTTAAAAGGAGCCACCAGAGCAGCCGTTACGCCATGCTTAATACAAGCGATAATTTGCCACTGATTGACTAAATCGGTATAGCGACGCAGAGGCGAAGTGCTCCATGCATATTGATCCACCCCCAAACCCTGATGCGGCGCGGCATGCGTCACCATCCGAACTTGCATCTTCGCAGCCCAAGCACCCGAACCACCACCCTGTGCACGATAAATGCCAGGAATGCCGTGATCCGCCAAAAGTTTGCCCCAAGTGCTATTGGCCAAAATCATCAACTCGGCCACAATCTTATCGAGCGGTGCGCCGCGCTTACGGCGCACAATACTCACCACATCGTCTTCCACATAAAAATTAAAATCGACACGATTCGTTTGTTCCGGCTTCAAACCAAAACTCTCGCGTTTTGCCATGCGTCCCGCTTCTAAAACTTGCGCCCATTTCCACAACAAAGCGATCTCAGATTTATGCGAATAATCACCCGCATCATTCATTAAGTTTTCTTCCGTAACGACAGCATCTAAATCGTTCAAGCGCAAATTCGCCGCCATCGAAATCGCTTCTAATTTAGTTTCAGTCGCAACGATGCTCCAATCGTGCATATCGACGGTCACATACAAAGAAACCGCCGGTCGAGTTTGCCCTGCGCCCAAAGTATAAACCTGCACCAATTCATCCGGCATCATGGTGATTTTATCGCCCGGCATATACACCGTTGACATACGTGATCGTGCCAAGGCATCGATTGCATCATTGCGGCTTATCCCCAAACTTGGTGCCGCAATATGTATCCCAACCTTGAGCGTGAATTCGTCCAACTGCGCAATCGAAAATGCATCGTCAATTTCGGTCGTCGTCACATCGTCTATCGAAAACGCTTTCACATCGGCGAAAGGCAAATCGGTCGGCAAACTCGGCAAAGCCAAACTAGGAAATGCAGTCCCTTTCGGAAAATGTTCGAGTAAAAATTTCGACAGATGGTAATCCTTAGCATTGCGCAGCGCACCGGTTTCCAACATCAAGCGTGCAGGTGTCGTGTGCATTGCCGTACAGGCTTCCACCATCGCTTTATATTCGATACTGTTTTTGTCGGGCTTGAAAAGTAATTGCATACCGATCTGACTAAAAGCCTCGGGTAATTCTTTACGCTGCAATTGCTCGACATAGCCCGCTTGAATCAAGGCCTGCTGTTTCTTTTTTTCGATTCCTGCTAAGGCTGCTTTGAGTGCCGATTCTGGCGCTGCTTTATAACGCCCACGCCCTTTTTTATAAAAGTAAAATGGGGCATTATGCAAAGCGAAAATCAAACCCGCCGCCTCAATTGGCAAAACGGCGTGTCCGAAATATTCCGCGCCTAGCTCCGCAAATCCAAACTCATCCTGACCTGCAACTTCCCACAAAAAAGCCAAATCGATTTCGGCGGCCATCGTCTTGGCCTGTGCTAACAATGTGGCGGCATCGGGCGAAGTAAATTGGACCAAGACATCTTTCGCTTTGACCTTGCTACGTTTGCCCGTGGCAAGCTCAACCTGAAATGCCTCCCCCGCCTGCGAGAGTACAGAACCTGCTTTGAAATCACCTGATTCTTCAAAAAATAAATTCATACATCCATCTTCAATAAATTTTAATTGGGCAGGCGCAAAATGGCAGACAGAAAAACTTCCGTCACCAAAAGCCGACTACCCTTACGCTCAAACACCGAACGCCGTGCAAACAATGTTTTCTCATCTGCATCGAGCAAACCCAGCGCAGCGATGCGACGCATCAAAGGATGACGCACACCCAAACGAGCAAAACATAAAGCACCACGTTTAACTAAAGGATCGTTAAATAAAGTACTACCCAAAGAACGATTACCCAAAGACGCAAACAGCGGCCACTGACTGGCATTGGCGGCCAGTGGCAAAACCGTATGGGCATAGACCACTGGAGCTTCATCGCAACGCAAAAGCACATCCCTTTCCATCACCTGCAAGGGACGTGCTAGCTTGACCGCTTGAAACTCATCTTGCAAACAAAGTGCACGCAATTGATGCAAGCGTTGTACCCGAAATTGTGCGCACGCTTGCGTCAAGCGGGTGGTCAGCGATCCACTGTCAATCAAGTAATCGGCCAGTCTTGCATCAGCATTCACTGCGTTAATATGGCGATGCCATTGCGCGCAGGCGATACGATTACTGCTCGTATTTAGCTTGTGCAATTCCACCGGCATACTCAAAAGCGCAGACATAGCATTAGACTTCCTGCGCATCACAAAACGCCACGACTTCATCGATATAATTTGCAAAATCACTCAAGCCGTGGTCACTTCCTTGTATCACGCGTTGACGCGCACCAGAAAAATGTCGCAGCATTTCTTGACTATCCAAAACTTCATCCCCAGTCGCTGCCAACAAAAAATAACACGCTTTGCGTGCGACCGTATCGACTGAGTAGTCACGCAACTGCATCACATATTCATCGGTAAATTCAAAGCGCGCATCGCTGTGATAAGCAGTCATCACGCCCACATGCTTTTCCAAATCACGCCCCGCATTCACCGCCGGATTGAGCAGCACCGCTCTGCAGCCCAACTTCTCGGTGAGATAACTGGCATAAAACCCACCCAGCGAGGAGCCAATCAAGCTGATCTTGTCCGCCCCTTCTTTCTCGATGATTTGTTCAGCCAACAATATCGCTGCTCGCGGCGAAGCCGGTAATTGCGGGCAGATAAAATCCTCTGCACGCCCAGCCGCTAGAAAATAATCACTCAACATGCGCGCTTTAAACGAAAGTGGCGAGGAGCGAAAACCGTGTAAATACAAAATCCGTTTCAATTCTGACGCTCGCTATTTTGCGTTAGATGCGTTTTAGCACGCGCAGTCAATGCCGCCAAAAGCAATTCGTGCACACCACCAAAGCCACCATTGCTCATCACCAAAATCGTGTCGCCTGCTTGCGCTTGCGCAACGACGGCCTGCACCAATTGATGGAGATCATCGTGCGTTGACGCGCGCGCGCCCAAGGGCGCTAATGTCGCTGCCAAATCCCAGCCTAGCGCATCTTTTCCTGTCTTGGCTCCATACGCAAAAATGCAATCAGCCTCTTGCAAACTACCCGGCAAGGCTTGCTTCACCGCGCCCATTTTCATGGTATTCGAACGCGGTTCCAGCACAGCCAAGATGCGACGCTCACCCAATTGCCTACGTAAGCCCGCCACAGTCGTCGCAATCGCGGTTGGATGGTGTGCAAAATCATCAATCACCGCGACCCCGTCGGCCTCACCACGCCATTCCATGCGCCGTTTCACATTCACAAATTGCGACAGCGCTTCAATCGCCAAAGCAGGTAGGACACCGACATGACGCGCGGCGGCAATCGCGGCAATCGCGTTTAAACGATTGTGTGCGCCATTGAGCTGCCACTTTACTTGGCCATGTGATTGCCCTTGAAAAATCACTTCAAAATGTTCGCCTTCACCCAAGACGAAGGACCAATCAGTGTCAGCGATCTCGGAGCTGGCTGCAAAAAATTCTTTCTCACTCCAACAGCCCCGCGCCAAAACGCGCTGCAAACTTTCTTCCTCCGCATTCACAATCAAACGCCCTATCCCCGGCACAGTTCGCAGCAAATGATGAAATTGCGTTTCAATCGCGGTGACATCGGGAAAAATATCGGCGTGGTCAAATTCGAGATTATTTAAAATCGCTGTGCGTGGCCGATAGTGTACAAATTTACTGCGTTTATCAAAAAACGCTGTGTCATATTCGTCAGCTTCAATCACAAAAAAATCGGAAGCTTGCGCGCCACTAAGACGTGCAGACACACCAAAATTAAGTGGCACACCGCCAATCAAATAACCCGGTGCGTAACCGGCATATTCTAAAATCCACGCCAGCATCGACGAAGTCGTCGTTTTACCATGCGTTCCCGCGACAGCCAAAACCCACTTATCCCGCAAAATATGCTCACCTATCCATTGCGGACCTGACACATAGGGCAAACCCCGATTCAAAATTTCTTCCATCAGAAGATTGCCGCGCGAGACCACATTTCCAATCACATAAAGATCGGGGGAAAATGCAATTTGATCTACGCCAAAGCCTTCGACCAATTCGATACCCTGCGCTTGCAATTGAGTACTCATAGGCGGATACACATTGGCATCACAACCAGTCACCCGGTGTCCCGCCTGCTGCGCTAAAACCGCTAAGCCACCCATGAAGGTGCCGCAAATACCTAAAATATGAATATGCATGAATGACATAAAATTTGATGATCCCGCAATTCTACCCTAGGGAAGCGCGGATTTATTCGGTATGCGCGTTCGAGCGCAAAATGGGATGAGTTTGGTAGCAACATTACCGCAGGGTGGTAAGCAAGGGGATTTGCTGCCAAAATCGCCGATTTAGTGCCGAACCCGGAGGGAAATCCCATTTTCTCCTTGATCAAGGTCGCAAAATCCGCTTTCAAAAAAAATCGGGCTTCGCGCTAATCGAATAAGTCCGGGCTTCCCTAGGTGCGATATGATGCGCGTATGATGAAAATAGACGAATTCAACGCCAACGAGCAGATCCGTAGTGAAATTGCTCAATTGGCGGCCAAATTGATTGCTGAAGAAGGGCTAGAATACGCCTCGGCCAAACGGCGCGCCGCTAAACAACTTTTGGGCAAACATAAAATCAATGGGCACATTTTGCCCGACAATAAACAAATCGAGCAGGAAGTACGCGAATATCACGCGCTCTTTTTTGCCGATACCCAGCCACAACGACTCTACCATTTGCGTTGCATCGCACTCGAATTTATGCAGTCCATTGCCCACTTCAATCCCTACTTGGTGGGCGCGGTACAAAACGGAACTGCCGGCAAACATGCGGATATTTACCTGCATTTGTACACCGATAATTGCAAAGAGGTCGCCATATTCCTACTCAATAAGGGCCTGCAGTTTGAAGTCACTGAGCATGCCGAAATACGCGATACCTCACTCGAATGCTTTAGCTTCATGTACCGAGAGGAGGGAATTCATTTATTAAATTTCGACCAGGATGCGATACGAAGAAATGAAAAATTTGAACGCACCAACATCGCCGGTCTGCTGGCACTCTTAAACCGAGAATCAAACCGAGAATCAAATGAGCCCGCAGGTGCATCCACTTTAGAAGCTTCCGATTTATTTGCAACGAAAACCGCCTAATATCCACCCAGCCATCCGGCCACCACGCCCCAATCTCTATGAAACTGCCGCAAAAAAATCAAATAAGCTATCTCATCATCGCCTTCATTTTCCTTGCTTTAGGCCTGTATTTTGCCGATCGAAAATTTTCAGTCAAAGCCGCCAAAGATACTGCCGTGCAGCAACTATTTTCCAGCCAACTGAAAGATGTTGATGGAAATCCTCAAAAAATATCTCAGTGGCAAGGCCAATTTCTCTTAGTAAATTTTTGGGCGACTTGGTGCAAGCCTTGCGTACAAGAAATGCCAGAACTCCAAGCATTGAGCCTAGCATTCAAATCGAAACAGCTACAAGTTGTGGGGATGGGCATTGATTCCCCGGCCCAAATTCGCGCATTTCGGGATCAACATCACATTACTTATCCCCTGTTGGTTGCCGGCTTGGAAGGCACCGATTTAGGCACAGCCTTAGGAAATCAGGTCGGAGGACTGCCTTTTACCGTCTTGATTTCGCCTGACGGTCGTATTTTGAAACATTATGTGGGGCGACTCAAAATGGATGAACTTAGGCGAGATATCGCCCAGCTCAACCTGGGATCCTAATTAATCAAACGATAAAGAGTCGAGTTTTTACTTGCCAATCACAGGCATTTGACGGCAAAATGCGCCTAACTAAGGTCTTTACGAGAAATTATGGCAAGTCAAATTCTGTTACTGAATGGACCCAACCTCAATTTACTGGGCAGTCGTGAACCCCATATTTACGGCTCAACGACGCTCAAAGAGCTTGAAGAAATGGCGCAAACCCAAGCCGCACAGGCCGGTGCCCAGCTACGCGTGTTTCAAAGCAATCATGAAGGGCATTTAATTGATGCGATTCATGCTGCCAAGCAAGATGGTATTCATGCTATCATCATCAATCCTGGTGGATTAACCCACACCAGCGTCGCTTTACGCGATGCCTTGGCGGGTGTCGCCATCCCTTTCATCGAAGTTCACATTTCCAATATTCACCAAAGAGAAGCATTTAGGCAACATTCCTATCTTTCCGACATCGCCAAAGGTGTCATCTGCGGTCTTGGCATAGAGGGTTATCGATTAGCGATTGACTTTGCGCTAAAAAACCTTTAAATTCTCGCATCTTCTCGCAATTAACTTATATTTAGTAGTGAATTGCGATCATTCCAATAACAAACACTGAGGCACACAAGGCCTACAGATGGTTTATTTCTAGGGGATTTCACATGGATTTAAGAAAACTTAAGACACTCATTGACCTCGTCGCGGAATCCGACATTTCAGAACTTGAAGTCACCGAAGGCGAAGGCAAAGTCAGAATCGTGAAATCGGCACCTGCGCCTGCGCCACAAATGATGATGATGCCAGCACAAGCGATGCAACAAACGATGGCGGCACCGATGGCCGCTCCAACAGCGGCAGCGCCCGCTGCAGCGCCAGCAATCGAAGGTAATGTCATTAAATCGCCGATGGTGGGTACGTTCTACCGCTCCGCTTCACCTGGTTCTGCCCCCTTCGTCGACATTGGCAAGAGCATTAGTTCCGGCGACACCGTCTGTATTATCGAAGCCATGAAATTGCTCAATGAAATCGAAAGTGATTTCACGGGCAGCATTAAACAAATCTTGGTCGAAAATGGCCAGCCGGTTGAATTTGGTCAGCCCTTATTTATCGTTGGCTAAGCCCAAAGCTAAACCACGTTGATGTCGCTTTTTGCTCGGCCACCGGCATGATCTGGCCGAACAAAAAATACCGCCTACAAGGCCACAAGCTCAGCCAAGACAAAATATATGTTTGAAAAAATTCTGATCGCCAATCGCGGCGAAATTGCCCTTCGAATCCAACGCGCTTGCCGCGAAATGGGTATTCGCACTGTCGTCGTTCACTCTGAAGCAGATCGTGAAGCCAAGTATGTCAAACTGGCCGACGAATCGGTCTGCATAGGCCCTGCCGCTTCCAATTTAAGCTACCTCAGCATGCCCGCGATCATCAGCGCTGCTGAAGTCACCGATGCCCAGGCCATCCATCCCGGCTACGGCTTTTTATCCGAAAACGCAGACTTTGCCGAACGGGTAGAACAATCCGGTTTCGTTTTTATTGGTCCACGCGCGGAATCAATCCGCTTAATGGGCGATAAAGTTTCCGCCAAACATGCCATGATCAAAGCAGGTGTGCCCTGCGTGCCAGGCTCCGAAGGCGCACTGCCTGACGACCCCAAGGTGATCGTACAAACAGCACGTAAAGTCGGCTACCCTGTCATCATCAAAGCCGCTGGCGGTGGTGGTGGGCGCGGTATGCGCGTGGTGCACACTGAAGCGGCTTTACTCAATGCCGTCACGATGACCAAGGCAGAAGCAGGCGCTGCATTTGGCAACCCCGAAGTCTATATGGAAAAATTTTTGGAAAACCCACGTCATGTGGAAATCCAAATTTTATCCGACCAACATGGCAGTGCCGTCTGGTTAGGCGAGCGCGATTGCTCTATGCAACGTCGCCATCAAAAAGTCATCGAAGAAGCTCCAGCACCCGGCATTCCTCGCAAGGTCATCGAAAAAATCGGTACCCGCTGTGCAGATGCCTGCAAAAAAATTGGCTACCGTGGCGCAGGCACATTTGAATTCCTCTATGAAAATGGAGAATTCTATTTCATCGAAATGAATACCCGCGTTCAAGTCGAGCATCCCGTCACCGAAATGATCACGGGTATCGACATCGTACAAGAGCAAATTCATATTGCCTTTGGCGACAAACTGCGCATGCGTCAAACCGACATCGAATTTAGAGGCCATGCCGTCGAGTGCCGCATCAATGCCGAAGACCCGTTTAAATTCACCCCCTCTCCCGGACGTATCGTTACCTGGCACACCCCCGGTGGACCTGGCATACGCGTGGACTCGCATGCCTACGCAGGCTACTTTGTGCCACCCAATTACGATTCCATGATAGGCAAAGTCATCGCCTATGGCGCGACGCGTGAACAAGCGATACGCCGTATGCAAATCGCTTTGTCGGAAATGGTAGTGGAAGGAATACAAACGAATATCCCACTTCATCGTGAGCTAATGGTCGATGCGCGCTTCATTGAAGGGGGCACCAATATTCACTATCTTGAGCACAAACTAGCCGATATGCCGGTGCTCAAAAAAGAGAAATGATCAAGAAAACGTACAGCAAATAAAACGCACTCGACAACGGGTGCGTTATTTTTTTAAAAAAGGGTATGGCATGGCGTGGATAGAAATTATGATAGAAGTAGCGCGCGAACATGCGGAAAGCTTGTCGGATGCCTTAATGGAAGTGGGCGCATTATCGGTTTCAGTTGAAGATGCAGATGAAGGCACTGAGGCTGAAAATCCCTTGTTTGGTGAACCCGGTATGGAACCCAAAGAACATGCATGGGAACACAGCCGCGTCGTCGCATTGGCCGCCATTGAAATGAATCACGCTGACTTAGTCAAACAAGCCGCCGATTCCATTGCGCTGGTACCGCACCCCACCTACACCACACGTACCGTCGAAGAACAAGACTGGGTGCGCCTCACGCAATCCCAGTTTGAACCTATCCACATCGGCAAAAATATCTGGGTCGTACCGAGTTGGCACGCCATTCCCGACCCAAGTGCTTTAGTTTTAGAGCTCGACCCCGGCCTCGCATTTGGTACCGGAAGTCACCCCACCACCCGCTTATGTATGGAGTGGCTAGAAACCCAAACCCCCATGACACAAAGCGTACTCGACTACGGCTGCGGCTCCGGTATTTTAGCAATGGTCGCGAACAAATTGGGCAGCCGCAAAGTGGTTGGTGTAGACATCGACCCACAAGCCATCGAATCAGCGCAATTTAATGCTAGCCAAAATCACTGTGACATCGAATTCTTGTTGCCGGAAGATTTTTCAAATGCTTACCCGAGTCAACATCAATTCGAGGTCGTAGTCGCCAACATTTTATCGAGTCCGCTCAAATTAATGGCACCGATGTTATCGGGTCGCGTAATCGCTGGCGGACAATTAGTGCTTTCAGGTGTTTTAGCACGCCAAGCCGAAGAAGTGATCGCTGCCTATGCACCCTATCTTCAACTCAGTGTGTGGCAAGAACGCGATGGCTGGGTCGCTTTGCATGGTCGTGCTCATGAAGCGATGTAAAATAGACGCTCCGATCTAAGCATTTCAACCCAACCAACTTCACGAGAAACGCATGGCACTCGCAACCCAATGTCCACATTGCCAGACCAGTTTTAGGGTCGCAAAAGATCAGCTCAAACTGGTTGGCGGCATGGTGCGCTGTGGTGCCTGCATGAAGACCTTCAACGGTTTAGAAAATCTGCTCGATGCCGATGGCGCGCGTACACCAACACCAGAAGCTAAGCCCGTCCATCATCCAGAACCTATACCAGTCGCCCCGGTCGCCCCCTTCACCCCTGACAACAAAATCAGCGACAGCTTGGACTTCGACGAAGAATGCGGCTTCGCGGCGATCTATGGCACTGAAGAAAAAACGAGCCAAGCCCAGTTAGCGACTGAAGCACCAAGCGCAGCCATTGAATTCAATCAAAACAACGATGCAATTGCCGAAAACACGGGCATAGAAGACACCCAGCTCAACACCGAAGTAGCGCCAGCGCAGGATGGGCCGGAACAAGCGGAACAAGCGGAACAGCCGCTGAGCATCGCTGTCATCCAAGAAATCGACGGCAGCGCGTTTGAAGACAAGCTTGAAGTCAAAGCCCAGCCTGATGCGGAAGTCACGGTCTTAGCCCAAACTGAAACTGAAACCGAAACTGAAACTGAAACTGAAACCGAATCCACGCCACAAGAAGCCAAGCCAATACAAGAAGAATCGAAGAAAAGGGCCAGCATAGCGGCAACGCCAAGCACAAAAAACAGTCCAACAAACTCAGGCGAAACCACGACCGCAAAAAAAGCACCCCCAATCGAAATCCTTCCCAAGAGCAAACGCAAAACCACACCGAGCAAATGGGGAAATCCGAACTATTACGAGCAAAGCGACGAGGAAGATGAAGTCACCAGTGACGAACCCAGTTTCATGCTCAAAGCCAAACAAGAACAACGTTATGGCAAATGGAAAAAAATCGGCCTTTCCTTCACGGTCTTACTCTTGCTCTGCGGCGCGCTCGCTCAGACAACGTATTTGCTACGCGACACCATCGCCGCGCGTTTCCCGCAAAGCAAACCAGTCTTACTCAGCCTATGCAAAACTTTGCGATGCCAGATTCAGCTCCCTATGCAACGCGACATGTGGGACATTGACGGCTACGAATTATTAGTGCAAAACGAAGAACAACACCTCTACTCCTTAAGCTTACAGCTCCATAACAAAGCCAACACCCTTCAAGCTTGGCCCATGCTGGAACTCAAGCTCAGCAATCAACAAAAGAAAATCGAATTACAAAAAATATTCACGCCCAAAGACTATTTAACAGAAAGCAGTGATCCCACAACCGGCATCAACGCCAACGGCGAAGCCAGCGTCAAACTCTTTTTCATCATGAAAGACGGCAAACCAGCGAACTATGCGATTGATTGGTTTTATCCTTAGTTTGAAAAAAGTCGTACTGCGCTTCAAAATCTGAAGCGCGGTGTTTCAATCAATGTAGAGCCTGTGAGCTAAGACTTATCCACGACGACACACAGCATCTCAAGTGCGCGCGAATTTTAATTGGGTCGGCAGCAGCGATGCGCTAAGACCTCTATATGCATCAGGCATCAGCACATCGCAATGATTTTTTCAGCTTATCCCTTGCGATCAATTACGCTCAAAAACGCCTAGCTGCTGCCCTTGCCGCACCCCCAAAGTTGTTAAGCGATCCTTTTCTAGTAACAGATAAACCATCGACCCACCATAGGCGAAATGGCCGACTCGCTGACCTTTTTTAATCGTGACCGGTTTAGCTGCCGTTACCTTCGCAAAGCTCTTTTCAAATTGCACTTTGCTAATGGTCGCTAAGCCGACTGCAACCATCGCCACTTTGCCGTAACGTGGGGTATCAATAATGAGATAACCGCGATGATGACGCGCCGCCGAAGGAACAATGCGCTCTTCAAAATAAGGGCCTGCAACATCTTCATTCGCTTCCAAAATGGTGCCCGACACAGGAGAGTGGTAGTGATGGTAGGAAGTGGGTTCTAAGATGCAGCGCACTGCAGTGCCCCCGACAAAGTGTTTTGCTAAAGGAGAATTAGCAAGCATGTCGGACAGATTTAAACTTTCTGTTCCCTTAGTCGGCAATTGGGTATTGTCAGTGAGATTGATGTTCATGATTTGAACGATGCAATCTGCAGGGCTCGCGATAACCGAATCGTCTCGAGGAAACGCGACGGGTCGTTTACCTGGCTTTAAGCTGCGAGTGAAAAATTCATTAAAAGATTGATAGCCGCCTTTAGGCTCGACGTAGTCTTGCATACCGATACGAGGATCGGCTTTCCACTGCTCAATTTTGGCAATCGACTCTTTGCTGTCCATGTAGAACCCGCGAGCTTCCACCAAACCCTTGATCCAAGCATAGGCAGTTTCATCGCGAATAAAGCGCAGACCCGCAGGGTTATTGGCATACAGGGCTTGGAATTGTCGGATATAAGTTAAGCCATTGGTCGTGATCGGTAAAAAATAATGCCAGTCATCGACAAAGAGGATCAAATCTTGGACATTTTTTCCCAACCAAGGATTGGGTTTGCCCTCCACCTCTGGACTTAAGTTTGCAAAAACCTCATCGAGCTTCTGTTTAAACGCGCTATCGGACTCATAGAGCGCACTTAATTTTACTGCTGCTGGAGCCAAGCTGCGTTTGGCATTATGGTTCGGAGAAGTATCGGCAGATACTGAGGTGGTGATAAGCACCAGTAAAAGACTGGCAACGCAAAATATCGCAAAACGGCTCAGACGAAAAAACATGTCGAAATTCTCCCTCAATAATTTTTATATGAATAGTCCCAAAAAAAGACCACGCAAAGTATCACATAAAATTTATTTTATTTCGAGTAAAATTTCCTTGCATTATAAGATTGTGAAATGTGAAGCGCAAGCGATACCGAGTTCAGCACCACCATGGAAAGACAATCATCAACGCTCCCCCGAACACCCAAGCGCTACCACGAGTTAAAACATTTCCATGCTCATCTACTAGCAATCAAGCGATCAATTCGCATACAATCCCCTTAATCAATCGACTCGTCGTCGGCTCAGTCCAACAAGGTTTATCCGCCGCAATGATCGCGGATTTTTATTTTGCGTTTCCGGTGCGGCGGATGAATGCTATTTGTTAGGTTGCCAATATGACCGATCAACAAAATCTATATGCGGCAACATCAACAATTGTAAGTAGCCCTTCGAGTGAGGGTCTCGTCATAGTATGGCTCGTTCGCGCTGCTGGCTTAGCCGTGTTACTGTACTGGTCAATTCACTTCCTTAGCCATCTTCAGTATTGGCCGCTCTACATTCGACAGGCCCCTGAGCATTTCGAATTCGGTCCTTAATTTAGGGCATTTATTGATCTTTCTGCCGCAGTCGCCGGTGCTCTGATGCTCAAGCCGAGTCGATGGCTACTCGTCCCTTTCCTTGCCCATTGCATCGCACACTTTCTACAAGTAGCGTCGTTCGGAATGATTACAATTTGGTCGACGTGGACCGCCGAAATGTCGGTGGTCTTTATTTCGCAAATACTTGTACTTTCCTTGGCCATATGGTGGCACTTATCGACAAACCAAAAGACCTAACTCGGCACTCGTTCGGACTGGCCGTGCGAAATCCGGATCTCGGATCGTTTACCGCCTAAGTCAAAAGATTTTCGCAGTATGCCGGATGTGGTTTGGAAATTTATTAGTGAAATCTTAGAACGGGAAGCAAAAAGCACTTAACTATCCTCAATCGGGGTGCATAATTTAGTGTGTTCAGAGTCGGCGAGAGTCTTGATAAATATATCCAAATCAGTATAATGAAACCTATAAAGCCAATTCAATTTCTTGGGAATTCATTGCGGTGTTTGCGTGAATTTCCGGACGATGTAAGAAGCGACGCAGGACATCAACTTGATAAAGTCCAACGAGGCGAACAACCGGACGATTTCAAACCAATGCCTTCCATCGGTAAAGGAGTTGAAGAAATCAGGGTCTGGGATGATTCAGGAACGTATCGAGTAATCTACACTGCTCGATTGGCAGACGCGGTGTACGTGCTTCATGCTTTTCAAAAGAAAACGCAAGAAACTTTGAAGCCGGATTTGGAGTTGGCAAAGGAACGGTATTCCAAGCTGATAGGAGCAAAGAAATGAAAAAAGCAGAACGATTTGACAGTGTTTGGGATGCGATCTCAGATACGCCTGAACAAGCAGCTAATCTGCGCGCGCGCTCGGAATTGATGCTGAAGATTTCGACGATAGTGAAGAAAAACGAATGGACGCAAGTAGAAGCGGCAACACATTGCGGTGTAACACAGCCTCGCATCAACGATCTTTTGCGTGGGCGTGTGTCGCGATTTTCTCTTGATGCGTTGGTGAACATTGCAACTGCAATGGGTCTGCGTGTCCATGTTGAACTTGAAGAAGCTTAAAGGAGAAATCGTGAGGATCAATGGGATTTGATTTAATTGATGCGATGTCTTACATCATGCACCGCTGACTAATTCGTGCTCACGCCCAAATACACAGGTAAAACACCTGCATACGGAAATATAATCATCATCGATCCCCCGAACACCCAAGCTTCACCACAAGTTAAAACATTTCTTTGCTAATCTACTAGCAATCAAGCGATCAATTCGCATACAATCCCCTTAATCAATCGACTCGTCGTCGGTTCAGTCCAACAAGGTTTATCCGCCGCAATAATCGCGGATTTTTATTTTGCGTTTCCGGTGCGGCGGATAAACGCTATTCGTTAGGCGTCCAGAGAGTCTTTGAGGGAACGAAATGAGCACCGACAACTATCAGCCCGTCGAAGACGCCTTCCGCGATGGAACGATTGAGACTCAAGATTCCGAAACGCTTGCACGCTTTCTGCTAGCGTTGGCAAACAAGCCCATCCCAAACGAAACGGTACGACACAGAGACATCATTCGCGGGCTGACGATCAACCACATCCTTCTTCAACGGCACAACAAGTCACTGAGCGACTCCAATGCAAGGCTCTCTTTGTTTGTCGCCGTCCTGACCATCGTCGCAACAGTCACTGGAATAATGCAAATGTGTTACGCATACAAAGCGGACAAGCGAGCTGATGCAGAAGAACGGCGGGCTGAAGCAACAGGGAAAAAAAACCGAACACCAATCGCAATCCCCAGCGCCGCCCCACTCTCATTTTCTCATCCAACCAGCACCACTCCGTCCAGTGCCAAGAAGTAGGTGATCCATCAATAGGGTCAGCTTCTGAGCCTTCCCCTCATATTTGAAATTGAAAGATG
>JAHFQV010000226.1 GCA_023259175.1 Oxalobacteraceae bacterium
GTAAGCGTCCAGCCCAGCCACCTATGAATCACAAAAGCACAGAGCCACACTCCTGATTTTTAACATGGGAGAGTGAAATGAGAGCGAAGTTATCATGGGATGAGAAGGTAAAAAGAATAGCGACGTGGCGCGAAAGTGGTTTATCGCAAGCGGCATATTGTCATGAAGCGGATGTTGATCGCGTGAGTTTTTCGAGATGGGTTTTGCGTTATGATGTCGAGCTCGCTGGAAAACGCCAAGGCACAGCAAAAACAAAAATCGCCGTTGCCCCCGTGCAGATTGTCGATGACGCACCAGTTTCCGTCACTACGCAGACGCTCACCCCAATATCCTCGCCACCGTCCTACTTCATTTTACGTGGACCGCAAAACTGGTCACTGAGTTTGCCCAGCGACACCAGCCCCATCTGGCTGGGACAACTATTGCAGGTGCTGGCATGATCACGCTACCGACGGCGATTTGGCTGGTACTCACTAGCGTCGATATGCGCCTAGGAATGGAAGGGCTTTCCCTATTTGTGCAAGAACGATTGGCGCGTTCGCCTTGTGCTGGCGATGCCTATTTATTCTCCAATAAACGACGCAATCGACTCAAACTATTATGCTGGGATGGCAATGGCGTCTGGCTCTGTCAGCGTCGCTTACACCGTGGTGCATTTGTGTGGCAACAGAGTGCCGAGGGGGTATGTAATATCACGCGCGAACAATGGGAATGGTTGATTGCTGGTGTCGATTGGCAGCGCATTTCAAAACCACCGCCAAGCACCTTTCGGGTGTAAATTGTGCTTTGATTTCACCTTAAAATAAAGCGCCATGGGCTCTGAAATTAATGCTAAATAAGGGCTCAAATTTAAGCGAAAAAAGTGTGCATTTAGGTGTTTTTTATGCGCACTTTTGGTGTTAATTTGAGCCTATTTATGCTACCATTTCAGCATGAACTTACTCGCTGAAATCGCCCACTTAAACCCTGATCCCGCACTGCTATTGTGCTTGGAGGATGCGTTAAAAAAAGCCCAGCAAGATGCACTCATCGTCACACAAAAAACAGCACAAATTACCGCACTTGAAATCAAAGCCAATATCATTCAAGCCGCACTTAAAATTTCCGACACCAAAAACGCCGCGCTGAGCTTTGAATTAGCCTACTACCGACGCCTGCATTATGGCAAAAAAAGCGAAGCATTAACGAGCACACAAAAAGACCTTTTTGATGAAACCGAAGTGGCCGATATTGCCGCCATCCACATTGAACTTGATCAGCTTAAAAGCGAATTGGCAGGCCTACCAGCACAGCCCAAATTACCTCGTCACCGTGCTGGTCGTCAGCCATTGCCAGCGCATTTAGAGCGCATCGTCCATCATCACGACATCAGCGATTGCGCCTGCGGACAATGTGGCAAAACCATGCACAAAATCGGTGAAGACATCACCGAACAATTGGATGTAGAGCCAGCCCGTTTTTATGTACACCAACACATCCGCGCCAAGTACGCTTGCCGTGCTTGTGAAGTGATACAAACACCGGCGGTACCAGCAGCGATTATTGACGGTGGCAGCGTCGCACCCGGGCTACTTGCCTACATCGCCACCTGCAAATTTCTCGACCACTTGCCACTATATCGAATAGAAGAAATCGCTCAACGTCAGAACGTCCATCTACCACGCTCCAATCTGGCCAACTGGATAGGACACATCGGCGTCGCGCTACAACCGCTTGCAGAACGTCTAAGCGAATTACTCAAACAAGGCACTTGCCTGCATGCCGACGAAACCCCCGTACAACAACTCGATCCAGGACAAGGAAAAACCAAACGCGCTTATCTCTGGGCCTACCGCAGTAACGCCCTAGAAAACGATCCGCCCCTCATCGTCTTTGACTACCAAACGAGTCGAGCAGGACAGCATGCCACCCACTTTTTACAAGGCTGGCAAGGACACCTCATGGTCGATGGCTATGCAGGCTATAAAGCCCTATTTAAAACCGACATCATCGAACTAGGATGTTGGGCACATGCACGACGTAAATTTCACGAACTATGGCTCAACAACCAAAGCAAAATCGGTGAAATCGCCGTACATAAAATCGCCACGCTTTACAAGATCGAACAAGAAGCAAAAGATCACACACCAGAACAACGATTAGCACTACGCCAAGCGCAAGCGCAAACGCAACTTGAAGACTTACGCAGTTGGCTCATCAACACCCGCCTAACCATAGCCGAAGGCAGCGCCACTGCCAAAGCAATGGACTACACTCTCAAACGCTGGGATGCGCTCGCCCGTTACGCCAACACAGGGCATCTACCCATCGACAACAACCCGATTGAAAACGCCATACGCCCCATAGCGATTGGCAAAAAGAACTGGCTATTTGCAGGATCAGAACGCGCCGGAAAACGCGCAGCGACCATTCAAAGCCTATTCGCCACTGCCAAAGCCAATCATCTAGACCCACACGCGTGGCTCAAAGACACCCTAGAAAAACTCCCCACTTGGCCAAATA
>JAHFQV010000227.1 GCA_023259175.1 Oxalobacteraceae bacterium
GAGCCCGGTTTATTTGTGTGTGTTTTGGAGACTATGCAAATAGCTTTTGCGAGTATGCTGTTTTTCGAGATACGGCGCTAAAACAAGTGCCCTGTTTTTTGCACGAATTTGGTATTGCGCCAAATTTGACTGTGCTGGCATTTATTTTCCTGGTTATCTTCATCATTTTTGCTCGTTTTGTGTAGTTTTTGGACGAGCGTTTTCCGCCGCCAGAAGACGGCTTTAAAACAGTCATGACGTGCCGCTTACATGCTGCTCTCCGGTTGTTGATTTACTTCTCCTGTCACAGCTTTTCCCTTCGCTGGCACATACGATATTGTTCTCAGCCGTGTTTGAATAATCCGTTTAATCCCACCGCAGCAAGCGCACAGCATGATCGGTCTTGGTGTGCTAATGACGGGTTTGAACTGCACGCGCAACAGAATCTGCAGCAGTGTAATTTGCCGCTTGCTATTGGGATGCAAGAAGCCAAAATTGCGCGCACGTCGAAATCCCTTCGGTAAAATGTGCTGTAACACCAAACGTAAAAACTCGATGCCTGTGACGGTTCTGGTTTCTGTTTTTTTGGTTTTGGAATTGGTGTAGCGAAAGCTGACCGTGGCATCGGTGCAGGAGAGAATGTCCTTTTCTTGTATGACACCACGATACAAATACCGTCCCAGATACACGATAGCTTTGGCACCCGTCCCCACTTGCGTGCAATCGACTACCCATTTCTCTGTGATGCCTTCGGGGATGCCAAGGCCTAGCTGAGTAATGCCGTGCAACATTTTGGCGCGAAAGACTTTGGCGAGTGCTTTGTGACTGAAGAGATATTTTGCCTTCTTGCTGTGCCAGCGTTTTTGCCCTGTATTGATGGCGCCCGCTGGCACCACTAAATGCACATGCGGGTGGAAATCAAGTCGCCGATTATGTGTGTGCAAGACCGCGACTGCACCGGCGTTTCCTTGCAAGGTTTTATCATTCTGGCTGAAGGTATTGACCGTTTCCCACGCGCTTTGCATCAGTAAATCGTAGAGCGTTTTTTGCTGCTGCCAAACCAGTGTGCGCCATTGCGCTGGTAAGGTAAAAGTGAGCATAAAATAATTAACCGGGAGTTGTTTGGCAATTTGTCGTTCTATCCAACACTGAGATTCGTGCGCTTGGCAATGCGGACAAGATCGATGGCCGCAGGAATGCGGGAGATATTCGGTCTGTAAACATGCATCGCATTGCAACTTCATCTGCGCGCTCATGGCGGTACGGCAGATTTTAAAAGCCGCTAGCGCGCTTTTTTGGCTGGTCAGCAGTTTGGCTCCATACTCAGCTAAAAATGGCGCTTCGAAACGTTTGATGATATCGATGAGGGTAATCATGTGATGTTCCCCCAGCTGATGTGGAGATTACTCATCAAGGTGTTGAGTCTTTCGATGGCAGTGTCGGTTTGTTGATTGGTGAGGTGGGTGTAACGGGTGGTAGTGAGAATTGATTGGTGGCCGAGAAATTGCTGTAGATCCGAAAGATTGATGCCAGCTTCTATGCAATGGGTGGCATAGCTGTGTCGCAAGCTATGGGGCGAAATTCTTTTTTTAAACCACAGGCTTGGCAAACTGCACGCAAGGCTCTTTGTGCGCCACCAGCATCTAAGTGAGTCGCGGCGAGATGGGCTTTATTAAGCCCTCTTGCACGATTAGGAAAGAGTAAAGTCGGATGCCGGTGAACCGACCAGTACTGACGTAACGCGCGCAGGGTCTCCGGTGGTAAAGGGACGAAGCGATCACGATTTCCTTTGGCATCGCGAATCTGTACGCGCAGGCGGTCACCATCAATATCCCCCACTTGCAAACGCAGGCATTCGCCCAATCGCAAGCCCAAACTATAGAGCACATAAAAAAACACTCGATAGCTAAGCACTTTGGTACTAGCGATGATTTTTTGCATTTGTTCGATGGTGACGATGTCGGGCAAAGTTTGGCTGTTCGGCGCTTTGACTAAATGCGGCGCAGGCCAGTCTTTGTGTAGGACTTTGGCGTAATAAAATTGAAGACCATACAGGCTGTGTTTAAGCGTACTCCACGACCGACCGTCTTTGAGGTCGGAAAAATATTGCGTCAATTGTGATTCGGTCAGAGCATTGATTTGATAATTAAAATAATGACCGGCACGACGCACGCCTAGTGCGTAAGATTCGATGGTTCTTGGCCTCATGCCAGCAAGTTTGAGGCGTTGAAGATGCAACTGATAGAACGGTTCAAATGCAGCGGGAAAGTCTAATGGAAATACGGAAGGAAAGACGATAGACATGGCAATTCTCCTCGTGAAAAATCAGGCACCAGGTTTGATGCCTGAGGTAGAATTGTAATTTCTATTTCACGAAGGTGGGTATGGCATCGTTTCTCCGCGTAGCGGCTTCGTTCAACCCTTCCATCGAGAGGACGTCACAAGGGCTGCGCCCTAGCGCCGCCTCTCATGTCAAACGTTGAGGCTGTATAAAAACCCAAAAAACAAGCAAAATCAAGT
>JAHFQV010000040.1 GCA_023259175.1 Oxalobacteraceae bacterium
GCTCAATGGCCGTGCTAAAGGCTTTACCAGCCGCGACGGTGATGAGCAAGTCTTTGCTACCTGGAGCACCGGCAAAGTCGGCATGACCGGCACTTCCTACAACGGCACGATTCCACTGGCAGCGGCGACCACCGGTGTGGCCGGACTCGAAGCCATCATTCCAATTGCGCCCAACACTTCGTATTACCACTACTATCGCAGTAACGGTCTGGTGCGCCATCCGGGCGGCTATTTGGGCGAAGACATCGACCAACTCTACGACTACATCTACAGCGGGGACCCGGCGCGGCGCCCTTACTGCAATAGCACGATACGCGATGGCCTATTTGCCAGCAATTTTGATCGCGAACACGGTGACTACAATGATTTTTGGGCGGATCGCGATTTGCTCAATAAAGTACAGGGCGTCAAAGCGGCGACCTTACTCGCACACGGTCAACAAGACTGGAATGTCATGCCCGAACACTCTATCCGCATCTATCAGGCGCTCAAACAAAATGGCGTGCCTGCACAACTCTATTTGCACATGGGTGGTCACGGTGGCCCCCCACCTTTAGAAATGCGTAATCGCTGGTTTAGTCACTATCTCTATGGCGTTGACAACGGTGTCGAGAATGACGCACGCGCCATGATCATGCGCGAAGACGCTGAACGCGGCGCTGCACCCACGCCGTATTTAGATTTTCCGAATCCGCAAGCGCAAAATGTAAAATTATTTTTGGCCGTCGGTGGCAATCAACATGGTCGTATCGAACAACAAGAGCCAAGCAAGGCAGCCGCAACAGTGGAAAAAATAATCGACGATGTCAGTCAGAGCGGCAGCGACTTGGTACAAGCCGAGCGCTCACCGCACCGCTTACTCTACCTCACACCGGAACTGGTCGAAGCGATACATTTATCGGGCACAGCGCAAATTCATTTAAAAGTCGCCGCCAACAAAGCCGCCGTCAATCTAACGGCATGGCTAGTATTACTCCCCTTTGACAGCAAAGCGGTGGGTTCGGCAGGCATACGAGGCGTACTCTCCCGCGCTTGGGCCGACCCGCAAAATCACGCTTCACTCAAACAAGGTGGAAACTACAAATCCAAAGTACCCGGCATCGCCCTAACGCCGGGAAAATTTGTCGAACTCACTTTTGACTTCCAAGCAAATGACCGCATCATCCCCGCCGGAAAACAAATCGGGCTCATGCTCATGTCCAGTGACCGTGATTTCACGCTCTGGCCGAAAGCGGGCAGCGAATTGCAAATTGACCTCAATGGAAGTTTCATTAGCTTACCGGTGGTCGGTGGCGGCGTAGAATACAAAAACGCGACCCACACAAGGTAAGGGTTTCGGCACAATCACCCTGAATCGTCGTGAATCACACTGCGCTTGTGCCAATTTCTCGATTCTAATCGAGTAAAATAGGTCGAAATTCTTGCTTCGACAAAACGACCTATGTCCGATTCACTCAGTCTGCTACGTACAGAAATGCTGAAAAACCCTGCCCGTCCACGCGTCGCCGCGTGGAAGCTGGTGCTGGGCGTATTGGCGATTTGGGGTGTATTTCTCGTGCTCGCTGCGCTCGCAAATTTTCATGACCACTTGGAAGCGGGACTCAGTAGCACGCTCAATCGGCAGCTACTCCTTTTTTTCACACTGCTGCTTCCCAAAGTCGTCTTAAGCTGCGCGCTAGCACTGCTGTTTGAATACCATCAAGATCGCATTCTCAATCTCAAAAGTTTAAGCCTGCTTTTTGTCGCGATTTTTTTTGTATTTTTGCCGGTCTATGTCATCGTCGAAAATGCTTATTTTCTTTATCGTTCGAGAAATACCGTCCCTAGCATTTCGCAGATCATTGCGATGATCTCTCCGATTCCTTTTTGGCTCGATGCCATGGTGCTGGCCTTTGCTTTTTCGCTGCAAATCGCATTCACTTTCTGGCAGCGAAATCGCTACCATTTTTTACGCGCACAAACCGAAAAGCAAACCTATTTGCAACTCAAATTGCGCCAACTCCAAGGTCAATTAGAACCCTATTTTCTGCTCAACTCGCTCGAAGGTATCGGCCATTTAGTGGTTGATGCCGACCGCAGTCTAGCCACCCGCGCATTGGCGAAATTATCGGATTTACTGCGCCACGTTTTGGATTCTGGACAAAAAGAATGGCAGAGCGTGGACGATGAACTACAATTTATTAAAGACTTTTTCAGCCTCCAGAGCCTGCAATTAAACGAACAACTCGCCGTGCATTGGGAAATTGGAAGCCAGAATTGGAGTCACTATCTTTGCCCACCGCTGCTCTTTCAACCGCTGCTTGAATACACCATACGTCACGCGCAAAGCACATCTGAAGACGCTCGTATACATCTCACCTTACGCTGTGAACTCGTCGCCAGCCATGTCGAATTTTGCCTACTATTTAATGGGGCACCCAATCTCGATTTCTCAAAAAGTGAGGAAATTCAAAACCTACAAGAACGCATGCAGCTCATTTTCAAACAGCAGGCTTTCATTCGCTTAGAATCTCAAAAACAGCCCGACACACTAGGCTCTAGCGACCTCGAAGCCAAAACATATCTGCCTACTTGTTTTAAACTGCGTTTCCCCGCGAAAACCGATGAATAATCAAACACCACATCACCCCATCGCAGAATCAGCAGACAAGACCGAACCGATCGCCTTTTGGATTTGGTGCATGCTCTCGTTTTTTGCATGGATGTTGATGGCGATTTTTCATGGCTTGGCTGGTTTGTACGACGCGTGGGGAACCTATCACAATCAACCACACAGTCAGGTGCTACTCGAATTTGCTTTCGTGTTTTTACCGCTCGCAATTTATAGTTGTTTTTTGGCCTGGCTGTTCTGGAACTGGAGCGATCGGCTGCTCAGTCCACGCCCATTAATTTTACTTGCAAGTTCAAGCGCGCTATTGGGTTTACCGCTTTACACTTTAAACTATAGCTTAGTTACCCTACTATTCGAACACCGCCCTCTCAATCAATTTTTTGACGAATGGCAGCACACCTCTAGCTACAATCTCTGGGTTGATCTCTGTCTCATCTTACTGGCATTTTCCTCGCAAGCGGGCTTTGCTTCTTGGCGCCGTAGTGATGCGAAGGCCAACGAATCTGCGCTCGCACAAAGCGCCAATCTGGAATTGCGGCTGCACCTACTGTACGGTCAACTCAAACCCCATTTCTTATTTAATGCGCTCAATAGTATCGGTGCATTAGTCAGGCAAGCAGATCGCCGCCTAGCGGGACTCGCACTACAACAACTCCACGGGCTGCTACAGTATGTTATTTATTCGAGTCGTCACGAATGGCTGAGCGTGGCTGATGAACTGCAATTCGTGCGCGATTATCTCGACATGCAAAGTCTGCGTTTTGGGGAACGCATGCAGATACGTTGGAATATTCAAGACTGTAACTGGCGCGAATTCGACTGCCCGCCTCTTTTATTTCAACCGCTGGTCGAAAACGCCATCCACCACGGTGTTGAAAATCACTACGACGCCTGCGAGATACACATCAGCCTACAATTAATCGCCCATCGTGTGCATTTTTCCATCCGCAATCCGCGCATTAGCAACACCAAAAAACAAAGCGGACATGGCCTAGGCATTCGCTACACGCAAGAAAGACTAGACCTCATTTATCATCATGATGCCGCCCTCGACATCGTGAAAACAAAGGAAGAATTTTGTGCGGGAATCAAATTTCCTATCCATCCCGATCATACGATACACCCTTACCGAACACCCGAAAGATAAACGTATGCAAACCACCAAGCACAGCATCGTCATCGTCGACGACGAATTGCCCGCCCTCAATAACATGCAATATGTGTTAGGCCAGCATCCGCATTGGGAGCTACTCGCCAGCTGCCATTCCACCGCGCAAGCCCGTCGCGTTCTTGAAGAAAGAAGAGTTGATTTACTCCTGCTCGATATCGAAATGCCGACACAATCAGGTTTAGAATTTGCGCGAGAAATCAGTCAGCACGAACACGTACCGTTGATCGTTTTCATCACTGCCTACAACAAACACGCCGTCGCAGCATTTGAAATATTCGCACTCGACTACCTACTCAAACCCTTTGACGACGAACGCTTTGCCGCCATGCTTGCGCGCGCCGAACAAAGCCTACAAGTGAAGCAACAACTCAGCCAAAGCGCGGCATTACAAGACTACTTTCGCGATCGCGATGCAGAACAAGCCGGCGTTGCCCCGCCAACACTAAGCCACGTCGTAGTCCGAACCGCAGGAAAAATTGAGCGTATAGAAATGCAAGAAGTTCTTTGGATCAGCACCGCCGCCAACTACGTAGAACTCCATTTACATCACCGAACCGTGCTCCATCGCACCACGATTTCCGCCTTAGAAGAGCGCCTACCCACCGACGAATTCATACGCCTACATCGCACCGCCATCGCCCGCGCCAGCGCGATCAGCCTCCTCGAAATCAGCAACGACGGCAGCCACACCGCCAAGCTTAACAATGGCGACGAAATTAAAATCAGTGACACTTACGTGAAAAAAGTAAAACAGCATTTTGCGCGGTGAAAGCCTTAGTTGAGTTCAATACTCGAGTAAAAGCAGTCCAAAGATCGCATAAAAAATCCCGAACGACAGTAGCGAAACTAAGGCTAAGGGAAGCGAGAAGATCATCGTAATTCTGCGTGACTTTTTTTTCGCAATTCCAAATAAAATTAAGAGCGGCGCAAAGAGTGCAAGCGCCATTGAGAACAAGGTCACGAAAACGAATATTAGGATGCGTGGAAAGCTTAGCATTTCAAACGAGTGCTGATCCGTTACCAGTGAAACAAATAGAAATCCCAAGCCCAAACTCAAACACGCGATCAAGCAAAGACGCGTATAAGCGAATGGGATATTTGCCTTGATCGAAGCATGACCGTACCATGCGATCATTAAGTGTGTGCTTAAACAAATGAGGGTGAAAATGATGAGGCTAATGAACATGTTTACTTTCCAGGCTAATGGCACACAAACTGGATAACGGGCTGGACTCAAAATCGCGTCGTTCCAAATTTCATCTGATATTCACGACACAGTCTCACAAGCTCATCAAATTCGATTTGCAAAGTATTCGATGAAATCGAAATCGAGCTACCCGCCATTTTGAAATTAATCTGATTCAATAAGCGCCTCAATGGATTTCCAGCGTTCGCATATTTTGCGGGATTTTTCAGCTCCACGACCAATAAGTTTTGCCGCGCAATTTGAAAAATGCTAAAACCTGAGATCTCCGCCCAAGGGATCAAGCCCACCGCGATTGCACTAGAATTGTCGTCCAATCCGGCAGCACTTAAAACCAAACCCGGCTTATCGTCGAACAATTTAAGCACAGCGTACAGTCCACAAAAGCCGAAAAAAACAATCGAAACCAAGCCAAGTCCATGCACTAAAACTGAATCATTAAATCTTCTCTCGGCTTCTATTTCCTGCGCATTCATAAGCCACATCCAGATGCCCAGCGCTACAAAGCCACAGGCGATGGCGAGCAAACGAACTATTTTTCCCTTGCTTAATTTGATCACTCTTTTTTCGTCGTTTTGCATGGTCTATTTTTCAAAATTAGGACTGTAAACTGTCGGATTACACACACCAAAAGGCACTGGCATTTCGCCAATTACGCGCCAAGTTTTGTTGCTATAAAAAAGTATCCAATTGCGTGCCAATACATTTGAACAGGTATGAATCGGCGTGAGCTCAATTGCTACGCTGAGTTGATTGCCAGTGAGCGTAAGTTTCCAAGCTTCGTTTACTTGGGAGACCACTTGCGCTAACTGCACTGTGCGAAGTAATTCCACAATCTGCTCAGTTGGAATGGGCCCGCAGACAAGTGCCGTTGCGCGATAGTGTGCGCTAGCACCCAAGGCCTGCGTATTAAACAAAACTTCTGCTGGATGTCGACATTTGTGGGTAGCCGCTTCTTGGTAAGCCCATTCCATACTCGGAATAATCGCGGCCGACATAACACGCTCAGCCGCCTGCATCGAGCTACATAGCACGGACAACATCGACAACATCAGAACGATTGCGAATCTATAGTTTTTCATCTGGATTCGTGAGTCAATAATACAAAGATTCTACTCGGATTTACTTACGCCTAGCGCAGAAAATCTTGAAGACAACTGCTTTGAAATGAACCTGGATTCGTCATCACAGGCACTTAGCCGCATCGTCTGCGGAACGGCTTATACATCCATAGGATCCACTTCCACCCCCCATTTCACGCGCGTTTTGATGCCACGCAGGTTTGCGATCCACTCTTTTAGGAAGGCTTGTAGTGCTGGGCGGGAGCTCGATTCGATGAGGAGTTGGGCGCGGTCTACGTTGTGTACGCGGGTCATGGTCATGGGAATCGGGTCGTTGATGATGATGCCTGGGTGGGCGGTACAGGTGGCGGCGATTTGTAGAAATTCGATGGCGATGGCGAGCTCTTTGGCTTCGGCGCGTAGCAAGGCTTGATAGATGAATGGGGGCATGGCGGCCTGTTGGCGTTCTTCGACTAGGCCATTGGCGAAACGGTCGTAGTCGTGTGCCATCAGGGCGTGGTAGAGCGGGTGGTCGGGGTAGCGGGTTTGCACCAAGACTTCGCTGAGGTTGCCACCTTCTTTTTGCGCAGCGCGACCAGCCCGACCAGCCACTTGCATGAGTTGGGCGAACAGGCGTTCGCTGGCGCGGAAGTCTTGCGAAAACAAGGCGCTGTCTGGATTTAAGGCGGCGACCAAAGTGAGGTTTTTGAAATCATGTCCTTTGGCGACCATTTGCGTGCCGACCAAGATGTCCACTTCGCCCCGGTGTACGGTGTCGAAAGCGGCTTCGGCGCTGCCTTTGAGTCGAGTTGAATCGGCATCAATTCGAAAAATACGTGCTTCGGGGAAGATTTTTTGCAGCCCTTCTTCCAATCTTTGCGTACCTCGTCCCAATGGTTGTAAGTCAACATTGCCGCAAGTGGGACAGGCGCGCGGGATGCGTTGCGCTAAGCCGCAGTGGTGACAGCGCAAACGTTGATCAAGTTTGTGCATGACCATATGCGCTGTGCAACGGGTGCAGTTACTAATCCAGCCGCATGCGTCACAATTGATGACGGGGGCATAGCCACGGCGATTGAGAAATAATAGCGATTGCTCGCCTTTTTCTAGACGCTGCCGTATCGCGGTCACGACTCTTTGCGTGAGCCCTTCACTGGGCTTTTCTCGTTCCAGATTGACGATTTTAACCACTGGCAATACCGCATCTTTGACGGCGCGTTCACGCATGGGTAAAAGGCGATAGCGTCCCGCTTGCGCGTGTTGCCAAGTTTCTAGCGAGGGGGTGGCGGAACCCAAAACCACGGGTATCCCCAATTGCCTAGCGCGCCAAACGGCAAGATCGCGGGCGGAATAGCGCAGACCATCCTGTTGCTTGTAGGAAGGATCGTGCTCTTCGTCAATGACGATCATTTTGAGATGCGGCAAAGAAGCCAGAATCGCCAAACGCGTTCCCAAAATAATTTGGGCACGACCCGTGTGCGCCGCTAACCAGTGAAGCAAGCGCTCACCTTCAGCCATGCCGCTATGTAAGGTCGCGATTTGTATACCGGCAAAACGACGACTGATATTGCCTGCCAATTGGGGTGTTAAATTGATTTCGGGTACCAAAATAAGCACTTGCGCCTGCACATTTGCGGCCAGCACCCGAGCACAGGCTTGTAGATAAACCTCAGTTTTTCCGCTCCCAGTGACACCGTACAGCAAATGAGCTGCAAATTTTGCGGTGGCGGTAATGTGCTCTAGCGCCTCTTTTTGTTCGGGATTAAGCTCTGCTTCTTGCTGCGGGCTACTGTCTTGGGCGCTAGCCTGTTGCTGCAATTTTTTTAAATTACGGTCCAGCGAAACCGGTTTGGCGGCACGTAGATTTTTGGGCAAGGCCGGTAAGATGACTTCGCCTAAGGGCCGTTGATAATAATCCGCAGCAAAACGACACAGGTCTAACCAACGCTGGTCGAGCGCGGGACATTGGTGCCGCACAGCCAGCACATCTTTGATTTTATCCTCGGGAACCTCGGTTTTTTCAGCCAGTGCAATGATCATCCCGGCAATTTCTTGTCGGCCAAACGGGACGAAAACAAGTTGGCCGATTTGCGGAATCGGCTCGTTTTCTTGTGGTGTCCAGCGATAATCGAAGAGCCTGTCAAGAGGGGTATCGAGTGCGATGGTCAGGTAAATAGGTTTCACGAACTTAATGTAAGCCTTGAGGTAATGCGCTAACTATCGGTTTCATAAGGCGTTTTTCTTCTATCCACAACTTCTGTGGATAACTTTGTGGACAAAAGCATCTTGACACGGAGCAAAGCGAGGTTTGATGCGGGTTTCAATAGAATGCCCATTCCGAGGGCATAAAATTTACCCTTTAAAATCAAGGCCTTGCAAATAATCATTTCACATCAAAAATAATTTTCAGGTTTATTTTTTTGAGCGTCTTTTTTTGTGAATAAGTGCGAAATTTTTGTCGCAAAATGCGCTCTAAACCGAGATTTTCTTTTGCCGACCGAACCAAAGCCCACAGCTTAGCTGCTTCGCTGCGCGCGGCTCACTTCATGCACGGTCTCCACCAACACGCTCACTGCTTCGGGTGATGTAAATTGAGAAATGCCATGACCAAGATTAAACACATGACCCTGCCCCGCACTCGGCTTGCCATAGGCATGTAATGCCGCCGTCACTTGCTGACGGATTTGCGCGGGTTCTGCAAACAGCACCGCTGGGTCAAGATTGCCTTGCAAAGCGACTTTGTCGCCCACGCGCGCACGCGCTTGTCCGAGGTTCACCGTCCAATCCAAGCCCAAAGCGTCGGCACCAATATCGGCAATTTGCTCTAACCACAGCCCGCCACCTTTGGTAAAAACAATACTAGGAATGCGTTGCCCATCTTTTTCTTTTTTCAATTGACTGAGCACATCCTGCATATACTTGAGCGAAAACCGCTGGTAAGCGCCGTCGGCCAGAGCACCGCCCCAACTATCAAAAATCATCACCGCCTGCGCACCCGCGTCAATTTGCGCATTGAGATAGGTCGCAACCGCTTGCGCATTGAGGCTCAAAATACGGTCCATCAAATCCGGCCGTTTGTACATCAAGGTTTTGATGCCATGAAATTCACGCGAACCCTGACCTTCCACCATGTAACACGCTAAGGTCCAGGGGCTACCGGAAAAACCAATTAAAGGCACGCGACCATCGAGTGTGCGGCGAATCTGGGTGACCGCATCAAAGACATATTGCAAGCTACCTTCTTCGGGAACTTTTAAATCAAGAATGGCTTTTTCGTCCTTCAATGGACGTTCAAATTTGGGCCCTTCACCTTCTTCAAAATACAAACCCAAACCCATCGCATCGGGCACCGTCAAAATATCCGAAAACAAAATCGCAGCATCAAGCTTAAATCGATCCAAGGGCTGAATCGTCACTTCGGTGGCAAAATCAGGATTTTTCGCCAAACTCATAAAAGAACCTGCATTTTTACGGGTAGCGCGATACTCCGGCAAATAACGCCCCGCCTGACGCATCAACCAAAGCGGCGTGTAATCAGTTTCTTGACGTAAAAGTGCGCGCAAAAACGTATCGTTCTTAAGTGGAGCGAAGGAGGTAGACATGTACGGCTTTCGAATAACAATAACGAGAATCCGACATTATCCTTGAAACTAGGGCAGAACGCGCAGTTTCCTCAATAATGGGGGAAACCTCTCAACACGGAGACTCGGAGGCACAGCGGAAAGACTAGCGGAAGTCTTTTGGTGTCTTTTTTACAGCGCTCTTGCTGCCGCCTATTTTGGTTGCCGTCGTGCTGCGCCTAGGCCTCTTTGCACGCCAAAATAAAATCTCGATACCAAAATGCGCTGTCTTTGAAATAGCGTTTTTGCGTTGCATAATCCACGTAGAGCAGGCCGAAGCGGCGCAGGTAGCCGGAATTCCATTCAAAATTATCCATCAAGCTCCAATAAAAGTAAGCTTGGATATCAACCCCCGCCTCACGCGCTTGTACTAGGGCTTGAAGATGCATTTGCAGATAGGCGATGCGGTCGCTATCGTGTACTAATCCTGCCACTAATTGATCTGGAAACGCCGCGCCGTTTTCGGTGATGTAAATCGGTGGCAAGCCAAATTCGTCATATTCCCGCTTAAGACCGATCAATAAATCGCGCAAGCCTTGCGGATAAATTTCCCATCCCATATCGGTCAGGCCGAGCGCGGCTTCCGGTTTACGAGCAGGGTTTTCGGTACTCACAAAAGCACGAAAATAATAATTCACACCCAGAAAATCGATCTTTTGCTGAATGATGCCCATGTCATTGTCATGCACCACAAATCGTGTCAAGTCCATGCGATCAAGTGCGCGCTTTGGATAATGGCCTTTGAAAATAGGATCCATAAACCATTGTACCGACCGCGCATATTCCCAAGCGGCTTCGTCTTGATCGGCTTGCGATGCACTGGCTGGTTCGGCCGTCCATTGATTAAGAACGATACCCAATTTCGCCGAAATAGGTAGCGCACGCATCGCCTGCATCGCAAGACCATGCGATAGCAATAAATGATGTGACACCTGAAGTGCCGCCACCGTATCAACGACACCGGGCGCAAATTGACCGTTACCGTAACCCAAATTCGCGGTACACCAGGGTTCATTATGGGTCGCGATAGAAGCAACGCGATGACCGAAGCGGCGCGCCACTTCTTCCGCATAAATAGCGAAGTGATAGGCTGTTTCACGCTGCAACCATCCACCTTGATCTTGCAAACCCTGTGGTAAATCCCAATGGTAAAGCGTGATGTGTGCGGCGATTTTGTGCGCATCAAGTGCATCCAAAAGTCGCGTATAAAAATCAAATCCAGCTTCATTCCACGCGCCATAACCCAAGGCTTGCACCCGTGGCCACGCAATCGAAAATCGATAGGCATCTACGCCCAAAGCGGCCATGTGTGCCACATCTTCCGCATAGCGATGATAGTGATCACAAGCGATGTCACCGGTTCCACCATCCATGACTTTACCGACGGTATGGCTAAAGCTGTCCCAAATCGAGGTGCCTCGCCCATCTTCATTCGCAGCACCTTCAATTTGAAAAGCGCTGGTGGCGACACCCCAACTAAAGTCCTTTGGAAAGTGCGTGGGCTTGATGAGATCGTTTGAAAACATAATGATTTTTGCTCTTAGGTTTGTAGTTTGAGTACGGGTGCTTAGGTTTTCGCTTGATATAGATTGGCATAGCGCCAGCCATAAAAAAGTATGAATGCGTAGCAGCAGGCAGGAATCACAAACGACCATTGCAAACCGACGTGATCGGCCAGAAATCCTTGCGCGAACGGAATGATTGCACCGCCCACGATGGCCATGCACAAGATGCCGGAACCTTTGCCGGTTTGTTCACCTAGGCCATGCAAAGCCATACTAAAAATAGTGGGAAACATGATGGAATTGCAGAGGCCTACTGCGATCAATGCCCACATTGCGATTGCCCCATTGGCGAAAATTGCGGTCAAAATAAGACCGATAGAACAAGCCGCATTGAACGCCAGAGACTTACCCGGGCTGATGCTACGCATGACCGCAAATCCGATAAAGCGCCCGACCATCGCGCCGCCCCAATAGTAGCTCACGTATTGCGCAGCGCGGTCCGCAGGCAAGCCTGCGATATGCGCCTCGCCTAAAAAATTGATGAGGAAACTACCTATGCTCACCTCACCACCCACATACAGAAAAATGCCCAGCACGCCTAAGCGCAAATGCATGTGCTTAAAAATCGACGTGTTGCTTGGGCCGCTCGTGCTTGATTCTTGAGCGACTTTGTCATGGGCAATTTGCGGCAAGCGTGCAAAGGCGAATAAGATCGCCAACACAAAAAGCGCTGCGGCCAACATTAAATACGGACCTTGTACCGCGCTCGCTTCTTGCACCCGCGCTGCCATTTGTTCCGCCGCGGATAAGGTCGCTCCATCTTTTACGCTCAAGGCTGCGCCCGTTAAAATAAGCGCGCCGCCCAGCGTCGGGCCGACGGTGGTTCCCAAGGAATTAAATGCCTGCGTCAAGGTTAAACGGCTCGAAGCGGTTTTTGCTTCTCCCAAAACGGTCACATAGGGATTTGCGGCCACTTGCAAGATCGTGATACCCGAGGCCAGCACAAAAAATGCAAAGAGAAAAGTGCCATAACTACCGGACGCGGCAGGGTAAAAAAGTGCGCAACCCAAGGCAGCAATCAACAAACCGGTGACCGCGCCTCTTTGATAACCCAAGCGTTTGATGAGCAATCCAGCGGGCCATGAAACGATGAAGTAGGCTCCAAAAAAACAAAACTGAACCAACATTGCTTGCCCATAACTGAGGGTGTACACCGCCTTTAAATGAGGTATCAAAATATCGTTGAGTGAAGTCAGAAATCCCCACATAAAAAACAAGATCGTCACAATGACTAAGGGAATGGTGGTATTTCCTGGGTGCTGCGATTCTGTGTGACTCTGTTCCGCCATTGCCACGGGTGTTGGACTTGCGCCTGTTTGCATCATGCCTCCCTAAATTTTTTAATTGATGTATTGCCCAAGCGCTTGTTACAGATCCGCACAAGCGAGGACATCGCTCTCCGACTCCGCATTGCCACGTAGTTGGATATCTGCAAAACTCGCTTCGAAAGCAGCGCTGGTGCCGATGCTAAAGGCCGTTTTTATTTTGCGTGGATCGAAACCTTTGGCGACAAAGCAAGCCAGTGGAATTTTGATGAGCTGGGTATTTTGATATTTTGCTTGTTGAAGCAAGTGCGTTACATCAAGCGTCGCTGCACATTTATCACCACAATCCATGCTCAGCAGCACCTTGCCAAGCGGCGCTTTATGCACCTGCATTTGCCATTGCACAACCGCGGATGTTGCGACTTGTTTTGGTATTTGCGTGACAAATGGTGCGGAGGCCTCTATCCGTGCTAGCTGCCCCTGCCCCGCCACCAAGCTCGTCTCCATGCCCATCCATTTAACCCGTGTAGTCAAGCTATGATTTGCATTGGTCGTTTGTTGGGCTGAGATATGCCCTCCCATGATTTGGGCATCAAGCGCAAGCGGGTGATCCGCGTTGCCCAACATTACGCTGCGTGATGGACTCGACAAGCGCAAGGGAAAACGCATGGTGTCAACTGCATTGAAAATCGCCAAACTTTGACCCGCCTCACACGCACTGCGCAAGTCCTCCTCGAGCACAGCCATATCCTTCTCGATCTTTCCGTAATTCAGACCATAAGCCAAACCAAACAAGGTTTCCTTACGCGGATTTTTCTGCAATGCTAAGGGCGCACTCAAACAAGCATAGCGCGGCCAGGCGAATGAAAGCGATCCACTAAACTGGGCATTGGTTTTGCCTTGGGCATTGCGAAATAAAACATCGGCCACACCCTTTCCTTCCGAACCGGGCAACCATGCTGCAACAAAACTGTCTGAGAGATTGATGAGATCGTTAGCATAGGGGGCACGCCCCGACATTAAAATCGTGACCACTGGCTTTCCTTTCCCAGCCACCGCTTTAAGCACAGCCAAGTCTTCTGGATAGCGTTGGCTATGACTCAAAGTCATATTCGGTGCAATGTCGCCAAAGCCCTCGGCATAGGGCGTTTCTGCTAGTACTGCAATGACCACATCAAAGGCCTGCAAGTCGATATTTTTTGCGTCCGCACTATAGCTAATATTTTTTTCACCGACGACTTCTCGGAAGCCCGCCAACAATGTATCGGCGACTGTGTAATCACTCTCCTGATTTTCCGTCCCCTGCCATGTCAATGACCAGCCACCTGATTGCAAAATATGACTATCGGCCGCTTTGCCTACGACCAGAATTTTTTGCTCGCGCTTGAGTGGCAGAATCTGTTGATTATTTTTGAGCAGAACCAAAGATTCGCGTACCGCTTGTCGTGCCAAGCTACGCGCTTGCAATGCCGTTTGCTGCCCTGCATAGAGATTATCCATCGGTGCGTGCTCAAATAAATCTGAACGCAATTTAACCCGCAAAATTCGACTCACCGCATCATCAATCCGACTCATCGCAATTTCGCCGCGTTCAACTTGCGCCACCGTATTGGCGATAAAGGATTTCCAGTTATCCGGCACCATCACCATATCAATTCCGGCATTGATCGCGCGTGCGCAACTGTCATTGCTACAGCCCTCCACTTCTGCGATGCCATCCCAATCAGAGACGACGAAGCCATCGAATCCCATTTTCTCTTTCAAGGCCGTGGTGAGTAGCTCACGGTTGCCGTGCATTTTTCCATGCATGACGTGGGTCACGGGGTCATACCAGCTATTGTAAGAAGCCATCACCGTTTGTGCTCCCGCAGCAAAAGCGCTGTAATAACCTTGCCCGTGGCTGTTGATCATCTGCGCCAGACTCGCTTGAGTCACACCACGATCAACGCCCATCGCCGTACCACCATCGCCGATAAAATGTTTAGCGGTTGCGACCACACTGCCGGGATTTTTTAAATCTCCTTGTAGGCCTTTGACATAGGCTCCCGCATAGGCATTTACAAGCTTTCCGTCTTGTGAAAAGCTTTCGTAAGCGCGTCCCCATCGCTCATCCTTACTCACCGCAATCGTCGGTGCGAACACCCAATTAATTCCAGTAGCGCGCACCGCTTTCGCGACCGCTTTTCCTATTTGACCAACGAGTTTTGGATTGTGTGCTGCACCCAGCCCTATGTTGTGCGGGAACAGCGTCGCACCGACCACATTACTATTGCCATGAATCGCATCTATCCCCCAAATCACCGGAATTGGTGTCGCCATATCAGTGCTCATCGATGCTTGGTAGTAGCGCTGAGAAAGTGCCACCCAGTCAGCCGCACGCGACTGCTTGTTCAGATTTGGCCAACTACCTCCACCGTTCAAGACCGAGCCAATATAGTATTGCTTCACTTCCTCAGGCGTGACGAATTTGATCTCGGGTTGCGTCATCTGTCCTATTTTCTGTGCCAGTGTCATATGACTTACGATACGGGCGATTTTCGCTTCCATGATAGGGTCTTGAGCGATCGCGCTAGTGATCCGTGGCCAATCCTTAAGCTCGGCGGGCTTGACTGAAGCAGCATGCGCACTAGGAAGCACACTATAAATTGCAGTGCACAAAGCGATGAGGGCGTAAATATTTTTTCTCGAAGTTTTCATGGTCGTTAGTTTGCGATTGCTGTCTCTTTTTAGGAATAGTAAGAATAAATGGGAACGTTTCCAATTCGATTTATTCGCATCATGAGGCTTCCCATTTTCTTTGTCAATCAAAAAAGTCCAAAAAGATTTAGGCGTGGTTTTTCAGGAATTGCTGGAACCAGTACGCACTTTTTTTCAAGCGTCGTTCTTGGGTCTTGAAATCGACATAGCACAGGCCAAAACGTCGTCGATAACCTTGAGCCCATTCGAAATTGTCCATCAGTGTCCAGGCAAAATAGCCCTGCACGTCAACACCTTCTCGTATCAAATCACGTAACACACGCAAATGACGCTGATAAAAACGCATCCGCTCGCTGTCGTCGATACTGCCGTCGGCTTGCACTAGGTCTTCATAGCTTGCGCCGTTTTCGGTGATGTAAATTGGTGCAGTTTGATAATCGGTTTTGATGCGCTTGAGTAGATCGGCCAAACCCTGAGGCGCAACTTCCCACCCAAAAGCAGTGCGCTCGACATCGGCGTTCTGCACCAAGGCTGTGCGCAAGGGGTGAGCCGCAGGCGCATCGTAAACAGTTTCTGGAAAATAGTAATTCACACCCAAAAAATCAATTGGCGTGGCAATAATTTGCATATCTTGCGCTTTCACTTCAGGCGCATAGGCCGCACAGAGTTCCCAAATATCACGCGGATAGCCGCGACCATGTAAAGGGTCGAGATACCATCGATTGCGCAAGCCGTCATGGCGTTGCAGTGCCGCTTGGTCGGCTGCACTTTCACTTGCCGCATGAAGTGGATGCAGACTCAGTGCAATACCGACCTTCGCATTGGACACATTATTTTTAATCAACCGCACCGCAGCCCCATGAGAAAGCAGTACATGGTGACAAGCTTGTAGCGCTGTCTTCAGGTCGCGCACACCAGGGGCATGTATCCCATCATAGTGCCCATGCATGGCGGTACACCAAGGTTCGTTGTGGGTAATCCAGTGTTTGGCTCTATCGCCCAAATGACGACTCACGCAATCGGCAAATTCAAGATAGGCGTCGACGGTCGCGCGGGCAGCCCACCCGCCTTGCGCTTGCAAGTACTGCGGCAAATCCCAATGATAGAGCGTCAACCAAGGCTGCAAACCACGTTCGCACACACCGTCAAGCAAACGATCATAAAAATCTAAGCCCTTGGTGTTGGCCGAGCCGCCGAGTTTCGAAAAAATGCGTGGCCAAGCGATGGAAAAGCGATAGGCATCAAACCCTAAGCCACGCATCAAATCTAAATCTTCTGGCCAGCGATGATAGTGGTCGCAAGCGACCTTCGCATCAGCACCATCGACTATCGCGCCAGGTTGTTGTGCAAACTGATCCCAAATCGATGCAACCCGCCCATCGACATCGTGTGCCCCTTCGACTTGGAATGCCGAACTTGCACTACCCCAAACGAATTCCTTGGGGAAGTGCGTGCGCATTAGCGGCGCTAGACTTTCATTTAGATTTTGGCGGTCAAGCGTTTTCATAGGCTTATTGAGGTAAAGAAAAGAGGTTGGGTGCGTTGCTACTATTCATCCAGTTCATGACGGTTTGCTGCGGCTCATAGGGGACACTACCGAAGCTTTTAAACAGCGCCTCAATCTCGGCTGGTGAAGCAGTATTGAAATCCAAATTGGCGATTCCACTTTGCTGTTCATTGGTGACCAATCCCCAAGTTCCCGCACCTTGTCCACCGGTGTTATTGAGCACCTTGTAGGACCAACTGGTTGCCGCCCAACCCAAGGCCGCATAGCGGTCATAGCTTAAGCGCGTCACTTGGCCTCCGATGTCGGCCCCCATACCCGACCAAGGCTGAAATTCGCCAACGTAAAACGCCGCCTTCATTTGCTTCAGACGCGCGCTCCATTCGCAGACACCCGCATTTCCGCTCACGCCACATTGCAACCAGTCTTTGTGCACCGAAATTCCGGTTTGCCCCCAGCCGAAAAAACCCGGATAGAAATGCATCTCAAATGCGTAGTTTTGCAAACCCTGCAGTAGGTCTGGCTTATAGGCGCTAATGCCTGCGGCATGACCCGGCAAAATGAGTACGTGCTGAGTGTCAATGGCACGTACTTCGCGTGCCAGAGAAACGATATAAGAAGCAAGATTTTCCTCGCTGGTTCCCCAAGGTTCATTGAGTAAGCTATAGCCGGCGATGGCTTCATTGTCTTTATAGTGCCGCGCAATCTGCTGCCACAACCAGAGGGTTCTAGCCTGATAGCTGGGCGTAGTCCAAAGCAGATTTTTTCCGGTGCAACCACTATGCTGTTCCCAGCCTTGACTTCCAACCGCACCATGCAGATCCAAAATCACATACATGCCACGAGAACGCGCCTGCCGCACCGCTTCATCCAGGTAGTCCCAAGCGTCGGCTCGCAGGGTACCCGGATGCTGCTCGTCTTCAATCACACTCCAGATAAATGGAACGCGCACCACGTTCAGATTAAAACGTGCCAACATGTCCCAATCGCGCTCTTTAATCCAATTTTGCCGAAACACCCGATATAAACGTTCTCGCTCGGCATAGCTAAAACGACGGTCAAGCGTGGCCTCCAAACTGCATTGATCATCTACACCCTTACCACCTTGCCCCATCATCCAAAATTCTTGTATCAGCCAATTGCCCAAATTGACCCCTTTCAATTGCACCGGGCGACCATTGGCACGCAGCCACAAGCCGTTTTCAGTGTGCAGTAGAGTCGGCGTTTCAGGCTTAGGTGGCACCACAATTGGGTCGTTTGAATCAGTGCTATTGGCGCCTACAGAATTCGCGCCAGAACCACATGCACTCATCAACATCAGACACAAGGAAAACACCACGCCATACTTGAGGCGACCTTTCATTTCATCCCAGCTCGTTTGCATAATTTCTCCTGTTTTCTTCCTAAAAATTCCCTATGGATTTCCTATGATTTTCCTACTGCGGCGGATGGAATCGTTTCCATTCACAACTCAAAAAAAACATGCCAATTGCATGTTTTTTTCGGTACTTTAACGCCACATAAAATTAAACGACTACTTTCCTCGCTCGCACCACTTTCTCCACCGAGCTACGCCAAGTCATGCCCACTGCAAATTGCCGAGTCACAGGTCGTCCTAAATCATAGCAACGATTGAGTAATTCGTTTAAACCGTTCATGGTCATTTCGCGCCAAGCAATGTGCACGCTCGTTAAACGCGGCGCAGAAAATTCCGCCGTTTCGGTATCGTCATAGCCCAACACGGAAACATCGCCCGGTACGTTAATCCCGGCATGTTGAAAATACGAAAGCGCACCAATCGCCATTTCATCATTGGCGCAAAACACTGCGGTAAACGGATACCCCGATTGGTGTAGCGCCGCTGCCGAAGACCAGCCACCATCCGGTGCAAAATTACTCTCAACGATCCAGATTTTAGCGGTATCGATACCGGCCGCGCCCAACTCGTGCATAAAGCCGCTGATACGCGCCACGTTATCCGGTGCGCTGGCCGGTCCCGCGATGACGGCGATTTTTTTGTGCTTCTTTTCCAAGAGCGCCTTGGCTGCAGTACATCCACCCAAAAAATGATCGGGCGTAAAACACTGCCCGACGATGCTCTTGTAGTCGTGATTCAACACCACCAATTGCGATTTACGGGGGCCCAAGGCTTCGATATCACTTTCGTGCAAAGCATTACTCATCACGATTAAGCCATCGCAGCCACGCTCAATCAAAAAGTTAATACCGTCCACCGCATGCTCACGAAAATCACCCGCACCGACCCCAAACGCGACCACCATATGCAGTCCCGCAAGTCGTAAATCGTTGTCGATGGACTGTAAAATCGGCATGTAAAATGTCCCCTTTAGCAAAGGCACATAGACACCGATCATCTGCGAAGAACCGGACAGCAAAGATCGCGCCGCATGAGAAGGTCGAAAGTCGAGTGTTTCAATCGCTTTTTTCACCTTTTCCAAGGTCGCGGCTGAGACCGAACCTTTGCCACTCACCACCCGTGAGGCCGTCCCCAAACCCACTCCCGCTAACCGGGCAACATCTTTAATTGTAGCCATCGTAATTAGGTCATTTCTTATGATGTTTAATTGTCGAAAATTCTTATGCTGCGCGTTGATTTACGTCGCAAAATGATGCAATAAACTCGGCATGTGTGGGCATCACTTCGATACATTTTTTAATCGTTTTTTGCACCTGCGCGAGGAAATACGCGATATCTTCTTCGCTGCGCTGATCAACCAGAGGATGGTAAGCCTGCGCACGCAAACCTTGCCCATGCATCACCTGCAGCCAACTCGTCTCCGCAAAAAGCTCTTCACCCTGCCTGAAAATACGTCCATGACTGGTAAATAAATCGAAGCGCTCTTGTAGGCTGGCAGGAACTTCCATGTCGCGACAATAGCGCCAAAACGCATGCTCTGATTTATCGTTAATTTTGTAATGGGCAATCAGAAAGTCGCGTATCCACAGATATTCTTCGTCGTTTTGCGCATTATACGTATCAATATCGATTTGACTCAATCCACGATCAGGAAATAGTGTCAATAAACGTGTAATCGCTGTTTGCACCATATGAATACTGGTCGATTCGAGTGGCTCCATGAAGCCACCAGACAAACCGATGGCAATACAATTTTTATTCCATGCCTTTTTACGCTTACCTGTCGTAAAGCGAATATGGCGTGGCTCGGCCAAGGCTTCACCGTCCAAATTGCGCATCAAAATCGCCTGCGCTTCATCCGCGCTCATAAAGCGGCTACTGAACACATGGCCGTTGCCGGTACGATGTTGCAAAGGAATCCGCCATTGCCAGCCAGCGCTATGCGCGGTGGAGCGGGTGCAGGGCAGCAGGTCCCCATGTGAGGCGCAAGGAACGGCAATCGCACTGTCGGCAGGCAGCAAATCACTCCAATCTTCAAATCCGGTATGCAGTGCTTTTTCGATCAAGAGCGCAGCAAGGCCGGAACAATCAATAAACAAATCGCCGTGAATTTTTTCACCATTTTCCATCACCAAGGCGTCAATACTGCCATCGGCATCATGAAGCAAGCTGTCGATAATTTTTCCTTCCGTTCGCAGCACGCCTTGTTGTTCGGCACGAGCGCGCAGATATTTGGCATACAAACCGGCATCAAAATGAAAGGCGTAAGCGATGTCCGACAGAGGCGAATTAGGCATGTCTTTGGGTGGTCGCATAAATTTGCCAAAACGAGGTGCCAAAGTATTGATGGAGTAAGCCTCAAGCGTATCGGCCTTACCCATTCGCTGCATCTTCAACCAATACTGGTAAAACTTCGCCAGCACTTGATCACGTCCTATCTGTCCAAAGCCATGAATATACGAATCACCCTCTTTGCCCCAATTGACAAATTCTATGCCCAACTTAAACGTCGCCTGGGTCTGACGCATAAACTCATCTTCATCAATACCCAAGAGCTGATTGAAGGCGCGTATGCTGGGAATAGTCGCCTCGCCGACACCGATGGTCGAGATTAAATCGGACTCAATCAGGCGCACGCGATACCCCGTAGTCAATAGACGCGACAGCGCCGCAGCCGTCATCCAGCCTGCCGTTCCACCACCGACAATGACGATTTGATAGTCAGTTAAATTTTCCTGTTTTTGCGCTTGCATGGGATTCACCTAATCTCTCTTAGTACTATAATCCTAGAAACGGCAGTTGACCGCTCCAGATCATCTTTAACTTTTTGATTTTTCGACATATTGTTCGCTTTATTGTGATCACCATTTCGGTGAGTGTGCTACAGGCTTGATTGCACACTTTTCCGCCCATCTGGACTTCGTTACTCCTCCTATCAACGTGGAGGTTGCGTCGTCGTCGTGCCTTGCCAGATGGGCGGAAAAATGCACACTCAAACCCGTCCAACTGCCGTTTCTAGGATAATCGCTGCTCAGTTTGTGGATCAAATACAGAAATTTTGCTGACATCAATGTCAAACGTCACGCGCTGGCCCAGTTCAACATAACAAGCGTCAGGCTCAGTCACAGTCACATTCAAATGCTGTGCGCCTACTTGCAAACTCAAGACCTGATGATTGCCCATAGGCTCGACCAGTTTAAGGATGCCGCGCAAGGCACCCTGCGGATGTAGGCGTATATGTTCGGGGCGTATGCCAATCAATACGGAGCAGTTACTGTTCAGTGCTTGACGCGAAGGATAGTTGTTTAAGTCGAGCAGCATATTCGCGTCAGTATCCTCTGCAGAAAATTGCCCTTCCGAGTTCAAATGGCCTGCGATGAAATTCATTGCTGGCGTCCCCAAAAATCCGGCGACAAAGCTATTTTCAGGACGTTGATACACATCTTCTGGCGTGCCGATTTGCAGGATTTCACCGCCGCGCATCACCACAATACGCGTGGCTAAACTCATCGCTTCGACCTGATCATGCGTCACGTAAATCATGGTCGATTTTAAGTTTTGATGCAAAAGTTTGAGCTCGCGTCGTAAGCTGGCCCGCAGTTTTGCGTCAAGATTCGACAGGGGTTCGTCAAACAAAAAAACTTGCGCCTCGCGCACCAAGGCACGCCCTATCGCCACCCTTTGCCTTTGCCCACCAGACAGCGCTGCAGGTTTGCGCTGTAACAAATCTTCCAGATGCAAGATCGCTGCGACTCGATCAATTCGCTTCTTAATTTCAGCCTTGGGCAAGCCCTTAATGCGTAATCCGAAAGACATATTTTTTTCGACGCTCATGGTCGGATAGAGCGCATACGATTGAAATACCATGCCAATGCCACGCTCGCTAGGGTCGGCCTCGGTCATATCCTGTCCAGCGATCTCCACCTCGCCGTGACTGACCTCTATTAAACCGGCAATTGCGTGCAGCAAAGTCGATTTGCCACAACCGGAAGGTCCAAGCAAGACCAAAAACTCACCCTCATTCACCTCAAGATTGAGATCGTGAATGATGCGATTTCCATTGAGCGTAATCGCTAATTTTTTCAAACTAAGCTTGGACATATTTTTGCCTGTTGGCGCTTTAAAAAAAAATTGAAATTGACGCGTTGCGATATCGCAGGCGCTTGTTCCACACTACTTCAACCCTTAACTGCTCCCGCTGCAATACCGCGCACAAACCATCGACCGGATACAAAATACAAAGTCAAGGGCAACAAGGATGTCAGTATGGTCGCCGCCATGTTGACATTGTATTGTCGCGTTCCCGTCGTGGTGTTGATGATGTTATTGAGCTGCACCGTCATCGGTAAATGATCATGCCCTGCAAAGACCAAACCTAATAGATAGTCATTCCACACGCCCGTCATTTGCATGATGGCCGCCACCACCAAAATTGGCGTTGACATGGGCAGCAGCAGTTGGAAAAATATTCTAAAAAAACCACCCCCATCTATCCTTGCAGCCTGAAATAATTCATGGGGAAGTGCTGCGTAATAATTGCGAAACAAGAGCGTCATCATAGGCATACTAAAGATAGTATGTACAATCACGATACCCGGCAAAGAGCTCACCAAATGCACAGCGGCCAAGACCCGCACCAATGGAAAAATCATCACCTGCATGGGAATGAACGCGCCGACTACCAAAATGCCAAACAAAATATTTGCGCCGCGCGGGCGCCAAAAAGACAGTACATAACCATTCATGGCACCGAGCAAAATCGGGATCAAAGTACTGGGTATCACGATGGCAAGCGAATTTACAAAACCACCTTGTATGCCTTCACACACGAGGCCGGTACAAGCACTACTCCAAGCTGCAAGCCAAGGCGCGAAACTCGCGTCCCAAGGCCACGCAAATAAATTACCATCACGAATTGCCTCCATACTTTTAAACGAGGTCACCAGCATAAGGTAAAGCGGCATGAGGAAACACAAGGCGGCACTGAACAAAAACAAATACAAGCCTATGCGCGAAAGCGGAAACTTGCGCCGTCTCTTACGAAACCTAAGAGACCTAAGAGACCTAAGCGACTGAAGTGACTTGAGCGACAAAATCATACCGAGCTCCGAGCGCGGGCATACCAGTAGGGCGCAGCAATCGCGATGACGGGCACTAACATGGTGATCGCCGCAGCGGAGGCCAAGCCGATATTGGCACGCCCGAACAAGTGATCCATAATAAATTTTGCAGGTACTTCGCTGGCCGTACCAGGGCCGCCTTGTGTCATCGCGACGACGGAATCAAAAAGCTTGATAGCGGCTGTGGCAAGCAGTAAAAAAACAGTGGCTAGGGTGGGTTTCATCATCGGCAGTACGATGGAAAAATACACCCGCCAAGTGGGAATCCCATCCAATCGCGCTGCCTTCCATAATTCGTCATCGATGCCGCGTAATGCCGCTAACATCATCGCCATCACCAAGCCTGCCGTTTGCCAAACGGTTGCGATCACGATGGTGTAAATCACCTTGTCCTGATCGATGATCCAATCGAATTGAAAATCGGGAAAACCCATTTCCCGTACCGCGTTTTCGATGCCGATACCCGGTGTCAGCACCCATTGCCAAATCAAGCCAGTCGCGACAAAAGACATCGCATAAGGATACAGAAAAACCGTGCGCAATCCGCCTTCGCCGAGCACATCCTGATCGATCATGACCGCGAGTAAAAAGCCGATCACCATACTGGCTGCGATAAAAATGATCGCATAGATAGCCAGATTATTGAGCGAGAGTAACCAGCGCTCGTTCTCAAATAATTTGCTGTACTGTGCCATGCCAACAAAGGTGTCGGTAGGCAAGGTGCGCGAATTGCTCAAGGATATTTTGAAAGTCCAAATCACACTCCCCAAATAGGCTAACAGCGCGACTATCGCCATCGGCATGATGGCCGCGCTGAGGGTGAGTTGCTGAATAATCGACTTTGCGCGCATCGTTTTAAACTCAGTCTTTAAAAGCATTTAATATGCTTTTTTGCGCTTTTTCTACTGGCATTTTGGTGTTCCAATACGCCGTCAAGATGTCTTGCAGTGCGCCGTTTTGATCGGGCGTGAGATAAATTTCACTGATACCGACTTGGCGCGATTTATCCTTCATGATGTTCATGCCGATTTTGACGCAGGCATCCATGCTACTGACATCGACATCGCTACGTATCGGTATTGAACCTTTCAATTTATTAAATTCGATCTGGGTACTTGGCATCAATAACACTTTGGCGAGTAGTTTTTGCGCTTTGATATTAGCCTCCTGCGTCGTTTTTGGAAATACAAAGGCATCGCCCTGTATCAAGTAAGGTGAATTCGGTGTTAAGCCTGCGATACAACCATAGTCTTTTCCGATTTGCTGTTTCGCCGCTGTAAATTCACCCTTGACCCAATCACCCATAATTTGTATACCCGCTTTGCCGCTAATGAGCATGGCGCTTGCGTCATTCCAATTGCGCCCCGGCGAACCGATATCAACATAGTTTTGTAGCCGTTTAAAGGTCAGCAAAACATTTTTAAACGCGTCCGAGGAAATCGCCTTAGGATCGCGATCCCGTATCACTTTTAAATACAAGTCCTTGCCACCCACATTGCTCAGCATCGCCTGAAAAAGTATGGTCTCCTGCCACGCTTGGCCACCGTGCGCGAGTGGAATTAAGCCTGCCGCTTTAAGCTTTTCGAGCGCTGCAAAAAATTCCGCAACGCTGCTAGGCTCTTTACTGATACCTGCTTTTTTAAACGCCGCTTGGGAATACCAAATCCAAGTTTGCATATGAATATTCACGGGGACAGCGTAATAATGCCCCTGGATACGGATCACATTGAGCACAGACTCGGGCAAGACTTGATCCCAGTGCTCAGCTATCGCAACGTCATCGACGTTATTGAGCATACCCTGTTCAATTAAATCAAGAAATTGTTTGGTCGTATTAAACTGTGCAGCGGTCGGCGCATTGCCACCGACAATACGATTGATCGCAATCGCACGGGCTTGATCCGCTCCGGCGATCGCTGAATCTACCCAGAGCCCCCCGGCTTTACGATAAGCATCGGCGATACTTTTTACGGCCAGCGATTCGCTACTCGAGGTCCACCAATGGATCACCTCTGCCTTCGCCGGTGTTGCCGCCTGGTTTAGGAGTCGGGGGCTAGCATGTGGACTGGCCGCAACAGCAAGACCGCAGCCTAGCATCGCGACAAAACCCATCACCCAGACTGAGCACGATCGGCGAAGTGGCAGCATCAAATCTCCTTAAACGTGGAATCGTTCACCCGTATTCATTGCTACGAGCTTTATTTTAATCGGCTTCTTTAAAATCCTTAAATCTCAAAACCCGCCTCACTTGGAAACGTTACCACGAGACCCCTAAGCTGTCAACCAATCGAGTTTAAATGCGAAAAATAGGTGGCATTTGCAGTTTGACACAGCGCTCTGAAGCATGCCATACTTCAGAGTGACTGGAAACGATTCCATTCATTATTGATTTACTTGGCCCAACACGGATTCTTATGAACAGCTCACAATTGATTCAAAGACAGTCGCCCCGGGCGATTCTAATACTCGCCACCAGTATCTTAGTTGCCTGCGGCGGCGCATCCTCTAATGGCAATAATACGCCTGCAGCCTCAACCCCTGACAGCAGCGCCACTACACCGATTATTCCTACAATACCCAAAGGTGGCCTACCGACGGGCTGGAAACTGGTTTGGGCCGACGAATTCGATCAAGATGGATTGGTCGATGCCAACAAATGGGACTACGACACGGTCGCCAATCGTAGTGGCTGGTACAACCATGAGCTGCAATATTATTCCCGCGCTCGCTTAGAAAATGCCAATGTGAACAAAGGCGTTTTGAACATTACCGCACTCAAGGAAAGCCTCACGACTGCCGCCGATTATGGCGGGCAATCCTACACATCGGCTCGACTCCTGACCAAGGGCAAAGCGAGTTGGACCTATGGTTTTTTTGAAATCCGCGCCAAACTACCCTGTGGCTTAGGCACTTGGCCCGCCATCTGGATGCTAGGTAGCACCGGCACCTGGCCGGATAACGGCGAGATCGACATCATGGAACACGTAGGCAAAAACAAAGGCCAAATTTTAGGCAGTGCTTACAGTAACTACTACAATTGGGCAAACGGCACTGGCAACACCAAAAGCACCACCGTGCCGGACGTCTGCGACAATTTCCACAACTATCAACTACGCTGGGAAGCCGACCAACTCGTGATCGGTGTTGACGATCAATACTACTTTCAATTCGTCAATGCTAAAGATGGGGACAACAAAAAATGGCCATTTAATGCCCCGCAATATCTACTACTCAATTTAGCGATAGGCGGCGACCTAGGGGGCGCAGTCGATGACAAGGCGCTTCCACAAACCATGCAGGTGGAGTATGTGCGGGTGTATCAGCCTTGATTTACGAAAGCGCGGATCTATTCGTTCTGCAAAAGAGTCCGCGCCCACTTAGGTTTTTCGATTGGATAGCGCGCGACAGCTTGTGTAGGTTTGCAGCGCATTTGCGATGCAATTTTTATAGACAGGTGTGCTGCGCTAACACCGACTAGTCTTACGTTTCTTCCCTATCGAACCGCGTGCCTGTACCTTTGCAATCGCGTCAGGCGAGAACGGCACTTTGCAAGCGGTGTCGCCCACATCAATTTGCACCGGTCCGATTTGCCGCCCGAGTTCCATGGAAAATTCAGTCAATGCCGCGACATAAGCGCCCACCGCGATTACGAAACCATTCATGCAAGAACGCACCCTATTGTCTTGCGCATGTATCGTTTCGCGCACATGACCAAGCAAGATTTTTAGCTCGGCCAAATCCAAATCAGCATCCGCCATCAGCGCAACCCAACTGGCTAAGCTAGCCCATCCGGTAGCAGCCGTCGCTTCTTCTTTGGAGGCTATCCATTCCAAGCCCAATTCCCACCCATAGCCACTATCGGCAGTCACCCAAGCGACACTGTATTCGCGCAGCGAATTACAATGCGCAAGTGCAAGCCAACGCTGCAAATCCTGCTTGCGCATTTTCTTTTCATCAGCAATCAGACCCGCCAAATACATTGCATCATAAATACCCGTCTCAAACAAATCCAAAGCGAGTTGGTAATTCTTTTTAATCTGCTTCTGAAACTTTTTCAACTCTTCGACAGAAACCCCAAAAACCGGTTCAGGTATGCCGTGTTTTAGTAGGACATTTTTATAGGACTCTTTCCCCAAAACTCTAAGCTGCTCGACGATTTCATTTGCGTTCATTTGTGCGCGCCCTCAAATCGAAAATCTTTAAATGGTGATCTCAATATAAACGAGGGTGACACTTTTCACAATGAAGAATCACTTATTTTCAATGCACTTGAGCCCCATGCATTATTCAGGCAGAATCTGTCCTTTGTTTTTGAAAGCACGATCATGACGATAGAACTGAGCGGCATCGCAAGCGAAGCGATAGCGGACGTGGCAGCAGAGTCGATCGTCGTTCACGAATACGAAAAAACGGGTGCTAACCCACAAGCCGCAAACCCGCCTCACTTAGTCTGCGCCAACTGCAGTGCTTTTTTGCAGGACCAAGCCCGGTATTGTCACACTTGCGGTCAGTCTTCGCACATTCATCACTCGCTACTCCATATGGTTGAAGAAGTGCTTCATGGGCTTTTTCATTTCGACACCAAGGCCTGGCGCACACTGCCCGCCTTAGTCGTCAACCCAGGACAACTCACACGTCAATATCTCGACGGAAAACGTACCGCATTTGTGTCTCCGCTGGCGCTGTTTCTATTCATGGTTTTTATCATGTTTTTCGTCTTGTCGTTCACACTCCAAGAGGAAAAAATAAATTCCTCCAAAGCTGCGCTAGATAAGCAACAAAGCATTAGCAATGTCCTCGCCACGACACAGAAATCGCTCAGTGTCGAGCTGAAGAAAGAAGCGGAAATTAAGAATAACGATGCCGCCATTTTCGAAAAGCGCGAGGAGATCCATGAGCTGCGCAGATTGATCAAAACCCTAGAAGAACAATTAGAAAATCTGAACGGAAAGCCTGAAACTGACGCGGCAATTCAAAACGAAATAGCGCAACGCAAGCTGGAACTAATCCAACTTCATGCGTCGCAAGCTTCAATAGCAAAATCTAGTGATGCCACCACAAACGACGCACATATTTTCAAAATGAAGGCACTCAATCAGCAGATAGCGTTTACCGAGAGTGATCTCGCCAGTGCGCAGAAGAAAGCGCTCAAACAGATACAAGCCCAGCCCCCCAAAGACGAAAAAGCAAAAGGAAGTAACACGAAGTCCACCAGCACAGACGAGGACAAAAACACCGACCTCAGCACCATCCCCTACATCGGTGCAGCGCTCAAACATGCGAAATACGAAAAAGAACTCACGCTCTATAAAATGAAATCCAAAGCAGCGAGTTTCGCGTTCGTACTCATGCCAATCTCCCTGCCATTTCTATGGCTGCTCTTTGCCTTCAAGCGCAAATATGTGATGTTTGACCACGCCGTATTTTCGCTCTACTCGCTCTCCTTCATGTGCATCTTAATAATGCTCATCTCGGTACTCGCCAAGTTCAATTTTTCCACGACCGCGGGCTGGCTCTTCGTACTGATCCCCCCCATACACATGTACCGACAATTACGCGGCGCGTATCAACTCAGCGTAAGTTCAACAGTCTGGCGCACCATCGCCCTACTACTAATCGCGTTTTTCTCACTCACACTCTACGCCGCCTTAATTATCGGCCTGAGCACTTATGCTGGACGCTGAGTGAAGGATGCTAAGTTGTGCTAGCCCCTCCTTAGTTCAATTTTCAATCGTCAGTGATGCGTGTGCAGAATCCCCATGACAGCGATTTGGTCGAGATCGATGCTGATTTAGATACTTTCAGCGCTGAGATTATGAAGTTGCTAAAAGAGGTGCATTCATGAGTATTTTCGTCGCTACAAAGCCGTTGAGCCGTCATTCCCGCGAAAG